>JAGWRJ010000262.1 GCA_028869725.1 Alphaproteobacteria bacterium
CGCACCGAAATTCCCATGCGCGCAATGAGCTCCTTCAAAAGCGCGCGCGAGGGTGGTGTTTTCAGATATTCGATGACATGGGGCTCGACGCCGGCATTGCGAATGAGCGCGAGCGTATTGCGCGAGGTGCCGCAATTGGGGTTGTGGTAGATGATCACATCCATGATCGACCTCGTTGAGAAGTGAGGGCGTCCGCAGGGACGCCGCGATTTCGCTTACGCTGATCTGTGGCGTGCACGTTCTGGCAAGCCGCATTGCGATCAGCCATGGGCCCGCCTGCGTGCGGATGTCTTTTGGGGCGAGCGGCAGGGAGCAAGCTCGGCCATCAGCGGGGCGCAGATTTCGGGGCGTCCACCACAACAATCCTTGATCAGAAATCCTGCCAGCGCGCGGACCCGATCGAGCTTCGCGCGATAGACGATGGAGCGACTTCGACGCTCGGCACCGATAAGACCGGCACGCGTCAGCACGGCCAGATGGCTCGACAGCGTATTGTGGAGCACGGCCACACAGCGGGCGATCTCGCCCGCCGCGAGCCCGTCCGGTTCATGCGCAACAAGCAGCCGGAACACATTGAGCCGCGTCTGCTGGGATAGCGCTGTAAAGACGTCTAGGGCTTCAAGTTCGTCCATATGTCGGTATTACTCGACGTATAGACATATTGCAACAAGTCAGGCAAAGGCGATGACAGAAAAAGCCAGATGCCCTCATCTGGGTGTTCCTGACGGAACGGATCTGCCGGCCCGCAACGGGCCTGTTGAGCCCGAGCCTGTCGGGGCTAGCTGGTATGATGCCGCCGGCCTGGGCGGGTCGAAGGTGCTCCATCCATCCTAGGGTACAGGACTACGCCAGCCGCCGGCGCTCCTTGCCACCACATCAGCCTGCGACGGCCCCCATGCACCCCGGTCATACTCGTAGAGCGGCGTTTCATTGCCCAGGATCGGTTCGACGATACGCCACTGCGCTTCGGCGCTGTCCTGCCGGGCAAACAGCGCGGAATCGCCCACCAGCGCATCACCGATCAGGCGCTCGTAAGCCTCCATCTCATCCCCGCGCCGACGCAGAACGTTGAGTTCGCTCTCCTTTCCGACCATAGCCTCGCCCGGTTCCTTCGTCCGTGCGCCGAGGGCGATTACCACGTCAGGGCCCAGACGGAACCGAAAATAATTGGGACGGTTCGGCTTGTCGGCTTTGAACACCACTTGCGGCGGATACTGCAGATCGACGATCACCTCGCTCGCCGTAGCCGGCAGACATTTGCCTGCGCGAACGAGAAACGGTACGCCCTGCCATCGCCAGGAATCGACATGCAGACGCAAAGCCGCAAAAGTTTCCACCTGTGAGTCCTGCGCCACGCCCGACTCGGCCCGGTAGCCGCGATACTGACCACGCACGAGCTGTGCCTTTGCCAATGGCCGGATAGCGTTAAAGACTTTGACCTTCTCGTCACGCATGGAAACGCTGTCGCTCCCGATCGGACACTCCATAGCCAAAATGGCCACGATTTGGAGCAAGTGGTTCTGTATCACATCGCGGATGGCGCCCACTTCTTCGTAGAAGCGACCGCGGCCTTCCACACCAAAGGTCTCGGCCATTGTGATCTGCACACTTTTGACATAATTGCGATTCCAGATCGGCTCCAGAAACGAGTTGGCGAAGCGGAAAAAGAGCAGATTCTGCACCGGTTCCTTTCCGAGATAATGGTCAATGCGAAAAATGTTGTCCTCGGAGAAGACACTGTGCAGCGTCCGGTTCAACGCCTTGGCAGACTCAAGATCGCGTCCGAACGGCTTCTCGACCACCACACGTGCCCCCTCGGCACAGCCTGAATGACCGAGCCCCTCAACGACAGTGGGAAACATGCTGGGCGGGATGGCGAGATAATGCAGCGGACGTTTGGCACCATCGAGCGCAGTGCGTAGTTTACTGAAGGTCTCTTCATTGCGGTAGTCGCCATCGACATATCGAAGCAGACTAACAAACCGGGCAAGCGTCTGCTCGGCGACGTCCCCGCCTTCGCGCACCGCGCTACCAACATGCTTCTTGAAATCATCGAGTGTCCAATCCGACTTGGCGACGCCAACGACCGAAAAGTCGAGCCTGCCGCGCCTGCACATTGCATAGAGCGCCGGAAATATTTTCTTGCGCGCAAGGTCACCGCTGGCGCCAAACAATACCAGTGCGTCGGATCGTGCCGCCGGGTTCATTTTCTGACCTCAATCAAGGGTAAATTGTTATACATCTGACGTCCGTCATCCTGCCTATAAAATTCATGATACTTGACACGTCGCAGTTTGCCGCCAGCGTTTCCTCGCAATGCGCTGATGGCCCGCAGCAGTCGACACATCGGCTGGAACGCGGTCATCGCCTGCGGCCCTGACGGCCCTGTAGTGCTTCTCATCTGGGGGCCTACCACTACTCAGACTGGCAGGGCAGGGATCCTGGAACAGAACCCGCATCCTCAGATCCCGCAACCAGGATGCATTGCTGCAGGTTGGCGTGACAAGCAGCCTGCGATGGACACAGCACCCAACACAGCGCCAACGGCGATTTGCACGCGTGGATACGATTTTGCGTCATAGACGACGCCTGCGTGACCAGCCAGTCGCCTTTTGCGCATGCCAGACAGGTTCATCCGGCCAAAGCCGATGTCGACGCTCTGCATCGTAGTGAGCCTCTTCAACTCGTCTTGCTCACCTGCAGATCCGGTGGCTTCGAAACTCCCGCTCTACCCTTGTCACCTTAGGTACCGCGCATACCTTTTAGCGTCACTCCTGCTCCCAGAGGCAACTGGCCCGCTTGGCAGTTCTTGACATCAACCTAGGACAGCCCCGCTGTCCAATAGCAGCGCGGCGGCAGACTCGAATATCCGGTTAGCGACCAGTTTCACGCGATCCGTCAACAAGAACCGTACCTGCACCTAACCCAGCCAAAGCCCGCTCAGCCTCAACCGGTCCGGAGCACGACCAACCACAAGTCGCAGTCGAGGCTTTTGAGCAATCGGGTGGGAGCCATGAATGCATAGAAGATGCCCACTTAGCTGCAATTTGTGGTATTCTACTTTACATTTGCGTTGAGCGCGGATGCGGGAAACTGTCAATAATGCCAAAAATGCCAAGCCAACCGGACAAGGCGACGAGCCTGCAACCAGCAGGGCCCGCCCGATCAGTGACCTCACGAGGTCCGCCAAGTGACTTTGCAGTCGTCGGCCTCGGTGCCTCCGCCGGCGGCCTCGATGCCTGTAGAAAATTCGTGGAGGCGTTACCTCCCAAAAATGGCATGGCCATTATCCTCATCCAGCATCTCGATCCCACCCATCAAAGCATGATGGTGGACCTGCTAGCCCAGCATACCACAATGCCCGTAGAGCAGGCCGTCGAAGGAATGGCCGTCGAACCAGGGCACATCTACGTTATCCCGCCAGGCAACTACCTGTCGGTTAAAAGCGGTGCCTTGCACCTCATGGAACCAAGCGCCCGCCACGGTGCACGCCTTCCCTTCAACTTCCTGCTGCACTCGTTAGCCGAGGAATACGGTCCGCGCGCGATCTGCGTCGTTCTTTCGGGGACTGGCGCCGATGGAAGCCTCGGACTGGCGTCCATACACAAAGCTGGCGGCCTCGTGATAGTGCAGGATCCCGACGAGGCCCTGTATGACGGCATGCCGCGCAGCGCCATCTCCACCGGTGCGGTCGATTTTGTACTACCGGCGAAGATGATTCCCGACGCGCTCCTTAACTTCAAGCGACGAACAGTGACGGCACATGAGTCGACACTTTCTGCGGCGCAGGATGTCATACACGCCCGCCTCACGGAGATCATCGCACTTTTGCGTGCAAACACCAACCATAACTTCACGCATTACAAGTCCGGCACGTTGGTTCGTCGCATCGAACGGCGCATCGCATTGGCTGGCATCGATCATGCCGACATCAATCGCTACTTCGATCTTCTGCGCAGCAATAAGAACGAACAGGAGCTGCTTGCCAAGGATCTGCTCATCAACGTTACAAGCTTCTTCCGCGACCCAAAAGTGTTCGAGTATCTGTCCGCTGTGACTATTCCCGACCTCATCCGGCAGCATGCTCCGCATACGACTCTACGCGTCTGGGTTGCAGGGTGCAGTACCGGTGAAGAAGTATATTCTCTCGCCATAGTCTTCCGCGAAGTCATCGCAGCTGCAAGCAGGCGCATCAAGCTGCAGATCTTCGCTTCGGATATCGACTCGGACGCCGTAGCGATCGCGCGCGAGGGCTTCTATCCAAGTTCGATCGAAGCCGTGGTATCTCCGGAACGCCTGACCCGTTTCTTTGAAAAAGAAGATCTCGGCTACAGGGTCACGCCGGAGCTGCACAACATGATCATTTTTGCGGTGCAGGACATACTGTCCGATCCGCCATTCTCGCGGCTGGACATGATTTCATGCCGCAACCTTCTCATTTACCTACGCCCGGAGGCTCAGGAAAAGGCACTTTCGGCGTTCCATTTTGCACTGCGCGGTGACGGTGTTCTGCTTCTCGGCGATTCTGAAACAGTTGGCTCCACCAGTAAACGCTTCGAACTCATTTCAAAGGTTGGACAGCTTTACCGTCCTGTCGGTCGCGCCTCGCCCAGAGACGTCGACTTTTCCGCCGGCAGCGGCGTGCGCGTCTCGGCGCGCGCGCCACAAGAACTGGTTGCGCCACGCCAGATCGCACTCGCTGCGCTTTGTCAAAAGATGGTGATCGAAGCTTATGCGCCCGCGGTGGTCCTGATTAACCGAAAATACGAATGTCTATATTGCCTGGGACCTACAGACAAATACTTGAAGATCCCGCCAGGACATCCCATCCAGGACTTGCTCGCGATGGCACGAGATGGTATCCGCGCCAAGCTCCGTACCGTAATTCAGCAAGCCATCGGGGAGAACGCACGCGTCGTCGTCAAGGGCGGACGAATAAATCTTGGCGACGCTGTCCATCGCTTTAGTATTGCGGCGCAGCCGCTCGCCACCGACGGCGAAGACCTCCTGATGATCTCCTTTCTTGATGATCCGCAGCCTGACGCTGCGGAAAGTCAGCCAGCCGAACCAGAAGATGCTTCGCAGGTTACGGTGCTTGAACAGGAACTCGAGCTCACAAGAGCCGAGTTACAGAGTGCCATCCGCGATCTCGAGATCTCCAGCGAAGCGCAGAAGGCGGTCAACGAAGAAGCCCTGTCCGTCAACGAGGAGTTTCAATCGACGAACGAAGAACTGCTGACGTCGAAGGAAGAATTGCAATCGCTCAATGAGGAGCTTACCGTCCTCAACAGCCAGTTGCAGGAAACGCTGGCTCGCCAGCGTGCGACCTCAGACGATCTGCGCAACGTCCTGTACAGTACCGACATAGCGACAATCTTCCTCGATACAAATCTTAACATTCGCTTCTACACACCTGCTACCAAGTCGCTCTTCAGCATCATTCCCAGTGATGTCGGGAGACCCCTTGCCGATCTCAATTCGCTGGCAGGTGGCGCAGCACTTTTGGCCGACGCCGGAGCAGTATTGCGAACCGGAAGCCCTATCGAATGCGAGATCGAGACCGAAAGCCGCGCCGTGTTCATTCGCCGGATTTTACCCTATCGAACTGAGGACAATTCGATCAACGGCGTTGTGATTACATTTTCTGACATCACCGAGCGGCGCCGAACCGCGGATATGCTGGAAGCCGCAAAGCGGCAGGCAGATCTTGCGACCGCAGCAAAATCACGCTTTCTGGCCGCAGCGAGCCACGACCTGCGTCAGCCACTTCAAACCCTCGCGCTTCTTCAGGAATTACTTGAGGATGCCGTCAAGGGGGATCGTGCGCAGAATCTGATATCGAGGGTCGGTGAAACGTTGGCCACGATGTCGAGCATCCTGGACGCCCTGCTCGACCTAAATCAGATCGATGCTGGAACCGTCCGGACAGAGATCGTGCGCTTCCATGTCAGCACACTGTTTGAGCGCTTAAAGGAGGAGTTCACCTATCACGCAGAGGCGCAGGGACTCACCCTGCGTGTGGTTCCGTGTAGCTGCTCCATCGTCAGCGATCCGCGTCTAATTGAACAGATGCTTCGCAATTTGCTCTCAAATGCACTGAAATATACCAAACGCGGCAAGATTCTACTGGGCTGCCGTCATCGTCATGGCCTGCTCCACATCGAGGTATTGGATACCGGCATCGGCATCCCGCCTGAGGAACTCGACGCGATCTTCGAAGAGTACCATCAGATCGACAGCGCAGCGTTAGAACACCGTCGCGGCCTTGGTCTTGGCCTCTCAATCGTCAAGCGGTTGGCAGATTTGCTTGGTCACCAGGTTCATGTCCGGTCCTGCGTCGGAAAGGGTTCAGCGTTTTCCATCGACATCATGACACCATCTAGCGAGCCGCCGGCGCACCTTGACGACCCTTCGCTCGAAGCCGGCGGCGTTCTGCCAAGGCCGCGGCCGGGCACGGGTTCGATTCTTATTGTCGAAGATGACCTGCAATTGCGAGAACTCCTCGCACAGCTACTTCAGAAGGCCGGCCATCGCACAATTATGGCGCAGGACGGGAAAGCGGCGCTGGAAGCCGTAGAGCGCGGCAGTATTCGTCCTGACCTGTTGCTTGTCGACTATAATCTCCCCGCCGGCCTTAACGGGCTAAAAGTCTCAGAAAAGCTTCGGGAAATGCTTCATCGCCACGTTCCAGTGATCGTTCTAACCGGCGATGTCTCCGCCGGTGCCTTGCGCGATATGGCGCGCCTCGACTGCGTGCAGCTTAGCAAGCCAGTAAAGGCAAAAAAATTGCTGCTTACAGTCGACCGTCTACTTCCGCCGCCGGAAGACGTGGCACGTGTGAAGCCGCGCTCCAGACCTGAAGGCACCACGGTATTCGTCGTCGACGACGACAGGAGTGTCCGCGAAGCGCTGCGCGAAGAGATCGAGGCGAGCGGGTACACCGTAGAAGCCTTTGCAACAGGCGAGGAATTCCTGGCTGCCTATCAGGTGCAGCGCCAGGGGTGCCTACTGGTGGACGCGTACCTGCCGGGAATGAGCGGTCTTGATCTTTTGAGGCGGCTTTCGCAGACGGGTGGTCAGCTTCCGGCCATCATGATCACGGGCCACAGCGACGTTTCGATCGCCGTTCAGGCGATGAAGGCTGGCGCTTTAGATTTTGTCGAAAAGCCGGTTGGCAAAGTGGAGCTGCTTGCCTGTATCGAGCAGGCGCTGGAATATTCGCGCGACGCGACCACGCGGCGGGCTCGGCGGGAGGATGCCACGC
>JAGWRJ010000263.1 GCA_028869725.1 Alphaproteobacteria bacterium
AGCGGTCACGCTACCGAGCCTGGCTGCGGCTTCGACCTACGCGCTCGGAAAGGTGTTCATTCAGCACTTCGAGTCGGGTGGTACGTTCCTGGACATGGATCCGGACAAGGTCTCCGCATACTTCAAAGAGCAGTACGAGTATAAGCGGAGTGCAGACGCCTCAGCCGACGCCAAGAAAGCGGCCAAGGTGGCGTAATATCGGTCGGACGCGCCGCGTCGAACGCGTATGCGTCACGCGGTGGTCCGATGACGGGGGCGGGTGATCTGAACCCGTCCGGCGCCGGGAGGTGCGCGCACCAGTTGCTGGAGCGTCCTACCTTCTCTTTCCAGGTCATCCTGTTGGATGCGGACGCGCGGTATCTGGGACAGCAAGGCTGGGCTGCACCCAATAAGCGCTGAGCAGGTTGGGGTGTCAGCCAGGTGCCTGGAGTGCAATTTGCCTTACGCTGAGGCGGTGGCAGTGCTGCGCAATTGTGGTCACGTGAGACGATGTTTTTGAGCCCATGTTGCCTGCCAGAGGTGACAAGACCCATATCGTCATAAAGGGTGCGGGTGGGGTAAGGTTAAGTGCCTCGATGGGGGCGGGGACGCGCATGGCCTACGATATCCGACTCGTCAATATGCCGTTTTCGGCATTGCAGATTCCGGCGATTTCACTTGCGCAGTTGCGGTCGGTTATCAGTTCTGCCTGTGGTCCGTCCTGCCATGTCGGGATCCACTACCTCAATCATGATTTTGGCGATCTGCTGGGGTTCGATACCTATGTGCGCATCGCTGAGAGCATGGAGGGGCATGTAAGCGGTTTTGGCGAGTGGCTGTTCCGGCAGGTTGCATTTCCGGAACTGGCAGACAACGAAGCCGAGTATTTCAAACGTTACGCCAATCATTTTGACGGCGAGTGGATGGAGTTCTATCGCACGCGTGTGGCCCCTTTACGGGCGCGACTTGAGGCCGTCCTGGACGACATGATCGAGACCTACGGTCTGATGGATGCGGACATGGTCGGTCTCACCTCCATGTTCTTTCAGAACATGCCGAGTTTTGCCCTGGCGCGACGGCTGAAGGCGCACAATCCCAACCAGCTTATTGTAATGGGCGGGGCAAACTGTGAAGGCACGATGGGCATCGAGATCATCCAGCATGTGCCCTACATCGACTTCGTCTTTTCCGGCCATGCGCTGGTGTCATTTCCCAAATTCGTCGAACGTGCGATGGCGGGAGACCTCGAGGCCTGTCATCGCCTGGATGGCGTGTTCAGTCGCAGGAATTGTCGTTCCATTGACAGCCTGCCGGCTGACGGAGCGGAGATAGACTGGGGCAGGTTCGAAGCCGCACGGCTGCTCGATGGGGTTCGGGACATGGCAGCGGAACTGCCGCTCGATGTGCCTGTCGCGCTCGACTATGACGATTTTCTCGATTCCTACGATCGGTTCTTTACCGATACCGGACGGCGACCGGAATTGCTGTTTGAAACCTCGCGCGGCTGCTGGTGGGGTCAGCGGGCACATTGCACGTTTTGCGGCCTTAATGGCGGGACCATGTCCTATCGCGCGATGAGTGCAGATCGCGCTGTGGCGACAATCGAGGGACTTTTTCAGCGCTATGCCGGCAGGGTCAGCCGTTTCGCCAGTGTCGACAATATCTTGCCGAAAGAATATGTGCAGGATGTGTTTGCCCGGCTGAATGTGCCCCCGGACGTCATCATGTTTTATGAGGTCAAGGCGGACATTGCAGAGAAAGATCTTGCAATTCTGGCCAGGGCCCACGTCAAGGAACTGCAGCCTGGCATCGAGGCGCTGTCGACCTCGACGCTCAAGCTGATGCACAAGGGTACGACGTCCTTCAACAATCTTCGCTTCCTTGCTGCCTGCGTCAAATATGGCATCAAGCCGGTGTGGAACCTGCTGGTCGGCTTTCCCGGCGAAGCCGAAACGACCTATGAGGATTACCTCAAGGTTATTCCGCTCCTCAGTCATCTGCCGCCGCCCTCGGGCGTCTTTCCGGTCAGGTTCGACCGCTTCAGTCCCTATTTTACCCAGGCGCAGCAATACGGATTGAAGCTTTCGCCTCTGGACTATTATGGTCTGATCTATCCGTTCCCGGCGCGCGTGCTCATGAACATGGCGTATTATTTCCGGGACGAGAACATTGATGCACCCTACCAGCAGGGCGTCGCGCGCTATCTTGGTCCGCTGCGGGCCGCGGTCAAACGCTGGCAGGCGCGCTGGGCAGGCGCTGATGGCCTTCTTGCGCCACGTCTTGATCTTGTCGAGACCGAAGAAGGCGCTTCGATTGAGGACACGCGAACCGGTCAGTTTCTCGACACCTTGCTGGAAGACCGCGAGGTCGAACTGCTTTCTCTGGCGGCGCGGCCACAGAGCGAAGGCGCCGTGGCAGAAAAGTTCGGCGAGGTGATCGCGTTCGTCGACGACAAGGGCCTTTTGTTCCACGAGCGCGGACAGTTGATGAGCCTGCTGTCCCTTGGCAGCGCAGAGAATGTCCCTGCTACAGGCGCCACGACAGTGTCGGGCCGGCAGGAGGCGATTGTGTCATGACAACGTCCTCGGGTTTCAGCACACAGCGCATGCCGGGCATCCACTTTCCACTTCTGGTGACGCCAGCGGCCGAGGATGCAGGTGATCTTGTCGCGCTAGCGGGGCGCCATCGCGATATCATCGACGCCTGGCTGCTGGAGAATGGCGCCGTACTGTTTCGCGGGTTCAATATTTCCTCAGCGGAACATTTCGGTGAAGTTGTCGATGCCATGACGGCTGAGCGGCTGGATTACACCTATCGCTCGACACCCCGTACAAGCCTGGGAAGCCGCATTTTCACCACCACTGTGTACCCGCCGCGGCTTGAAATTCCACTACATCAGGAAAATGCCTACCAGCGCGACTGGCCGATGCGGGTTGCGTTTTCCTGCCGCGTGGCGGCCGAGAGCGGCGGCGAGACGCCTCTCAGTGACATGCGTCGTGTCACTGCCCGCCTTGATCCGGCACTTCTTGATGCCTTTGAAGCGCGCGGTGTGAAATACATCCGTCACTACCATCCTGGCGTCGACCTGTCGTGGCAGGAGGTATTCCAGACGGACGACAAGGACGAACTTGCCCGCCGCTGCAGCGCGCAAGGCATCGAGCACGCGTGGCTGGGTCCCGATCTTTTGCGCACCGAACAGGTCTGCCAGGGAACGGCGCGCCATCCTGTGTCCGGCGAGCGCCTCTTCTTCAATCAGGCGCATCTGTTTCATGTCTCGAGCCATGGTCCGGACATCGCTGAAGCGATCATCGGGACATTTGGCGCTGATCGTCTGCCCCGCGATGCGCGCTACGGCGATGGCGGGGTGATCGCACCAGAAGATCTTGCTGCCGTGCGCCGTGCCTTCGAGGCGGAGAAGGTGGTTTTCCCGTGGCGCAACGGGGACGTGGTGCTGCTCGACAATATGCTGGTTGGTCATGGCCGTAGGCCCTTCACCGGCAAGCGCGAAGTTATGGCGGTCCTGGCCGATCCTCATTCGCGCTGGCACGCGCGCGGACAGCCGAGGGTGGCCTAGACATGCCGGTCTCGCCCGCGTTGCAAACCTCGCCATCGGAGCCGTTTTTGCCCTGGGGACTGCCGCGGGCAGACGCGCATGTCCGCGTCTTCTGTGTCCCGTACGCGGGCGGCGGGGCGACGGTTTTTCACGCCGTGCGCGCAGCGCTGCCGCGCGAAGTCGACCTGTGCCCGCTCCAGCTACCGGGCCGCGAAGAGCGACTATCGGAACCGCCACTGACCTGTCTCGCCCAGCTCAGCCCGAAGCTGCTTGCTGTACTGGAGCCCTTTCTCGGTGCTCCCTTTGCGCTCCTGGGGTACAGCATGGGGGCGATCGTGGCCTATGATCTGGCCCGCAGGCTCAGCGCCGCGGGCACCGCCTCCTTACGCCATCTGGTGGTCTGCGCCCGCCGCAACCCCCTGGCACCGTCGCCATGGCGCGATTCTGCGCAGGAAAGTGACGAAGGCATGATCGCTCGCCTGAAGACGCTGGGCGGCACCCCAGACGAAGTCTTTGCCCACCCGGACCTGCTGGCGCTCATCGTGGCGACGCTGCGCGCGGATTTTCAGATCAACGACAGCCTTAAGGAGGCTGTCTCCACATTGCCGACACTGTCCTGCCCGGTCACCGCGATTGGAGGGCTTGGCGACAGCCACGTTACGACCGAAGATCTGGAAGCCTGGCAGGGTGTGACCACGGGCAGGTTTCAGCGGCGGAGTATGCCCGGTGGGCACTTTTTCATTCGTGAGAAGCCGGCTGAGTTCGCGCGGGTTGTGGCGCGTGCGGTGCTGTCGGACACTTGAATTGCGACCCGGACACTATCGCAAGGGGGGAAGATGCTGATTTTCATCTATATAGGCCTGGCACTCCTGGTGGGCCTACTGGGCTGGAACCGCAAGCTGGGATTTTTCATCCATTTCCTGCTGGCGCTACTGCTGACGCCGGTTGTCATGCTCGTCTATCATGTTGTCGCGCGCCTTGTAGAAGCCCGGCAACGGGAGAAGCTGCGGGAAAAGGCAATTCATGCCCGTATCCTTGCCGACGATCTGACCGAGCGGGCGGCAAAGGTCGAGCAGGCCTCGCTGCGTACCTCGGACCGCTGAAGAAATAGCGCAGCATGGATCTCATCCGCCTTATACTTGGTGGCCTTACCGGCTCGAAACGGCGACTGCTGCTCATGGTGGTCAGCGCGGGCGTCAGCAACGCTGCGGTCATCGCCATTATTGCCACGGCAGCAGCCAAGCATGGCAAGTCCGATGGCAACACGTTTCTGGTGTTGCTGTTTGTCGTGGTCATCGTCGCCTATATGCTCTCACAGCGCTTCATCATGGTGGCGGCATCCGGGGAGGTCGAAGGCATTCTCCATCGCATACGTCTCAGGGTGATCGACAAATTGTTGCGCTGCGAGCTGCGTGACGTCGAGGCCATAGGCCTTTCGACGCTTCAGGCAGGTCTCGGCAAGGACACCCAGACGATCTCGCAGTTTGCGACCCCGATGGTGCTGGCCGCTCAGGCCGCCGTATTGGTCATCTGCGCACTCAGTTATATCGCATGGCTGTCATTCATCACCTTCGTTCTCGCCGTTGTCTTCCTCTCGGGTGCCCTGGTTCTTTATTTCCGGCGGCTTGAACACGTCACTACTGATCTGCAGACCGCGATGCTTCGTGAGCGGGAGCTGTCCGACACACTGACGGACATGCTCGCGGGCTTTAAGGAAATCAAGATGAACAGCCGCCGCAGCGCGGCTATTCAGGACGACGGAAAAGGGCTTTCCGGCAAGGCTGCGGCGCTTCGGGTCATGGCGCAAAGTGCCATGGCACGAAACTTCGTGTTCGCCCAGGTCAGTCTCTTCCTGCTGCTGGCGATCGGGGTTTTTATCGTGCCCCTGTTCTCCAGCACATCGAGTTCGGTTGTAAGCAAGGCGACGATGGCCGTGCTGTTCCTGATCGGACCGATATCGGGCCTTGTGGCACTGGTTCCGGTGTTTGTTGATGCCGACGCTGCCGCCCGAGACATTACGGCTCTCGAACGCCGGCTCGATGCCCTTCTGGGTGAAACGGGACAGGGTGGCAGCCGACCGGGTTCCGTACCGCTGCTGCTGTCTGGCCGGCCGATGCCACAGCCGTTCCGTGAGATCGTGTTCGAGGACGTGGTATTCCGTCATATCGACCGCGAAGGCAATTCCCAGTTCAGCATCGGACCGGTCAATCTCACCATCCGTGCGGGCGACATCACATTCATCACCGGTGGCAACGGTTCGGGAAAGTCGACGCTGCTGAAGCTTCTGACAGGCCTTTATCGACCGGATCGCGGGCGTATCCTGGTCGATGGTGTCGTCATCGAGAAGGCCAATCTTCAGGCCTTCCGAGACATGTTCTCGACCGTGTTCAGTGACTATCATCTGTTCCGTCTTTTTTACGGAGTCCCGACCATCGGAACCGAAGAGGGGGCCCGGCTGATCGAGGAGTTCGAGCTGAGTGCCAAAACAGCAATCGAAATCGATCACTTCCGTACATCGGAACTGTCAGGCGGGCAGCGCCGGCGCCTGGCACTTCTCGTGGCCATGATGGAGCGGCGGCCGATCTGCGTACTTGATGAATGGGCGGCGGACCAGGACCCGCATTTCCGGAAAAAATTCTACCGTGAGATTCTTCCGGCCATGAAGGCGAAGGGCACGACGGTGATCGCCGTAACGCACGATGATCGCTACTTCGATGCCTGCGACAGTCATGTCCGGATGGACGAAGGACGGGTGATCGAAGTTTCGGCGGGGCACGAACATGCTTAAATCACTGCTCAAGAAATTCGACAGGATCGCCATCGAGATCGTAATCCTGATATTCCTCGGCGTGTTTGTCGTGCTCTATTTTGCGCCAAGCATATTCTATAATATTCCTTCAGGTCATGTCGGCGTGATGTGGCTGCGTTTTGGTGGAGGTACTGTCACTACACCAGGAGAATATGTTTCGGAGGGGCTGCATGCGATCTGGCCGTGGGACAAAATCTACGTCTACGACGCACGCCTGCAGAAGCGCACCCAGATATTTCATGTTCTCGCTTCGGATGGACTGCGTCTGAAGGTCGATATTGTTTATCGCTATCGCATCAAGAAGAAGGATGTCGGGCTGCTGCAGAAATATGCAGGTCAGGATTGGGCCGACATTATGCTCGCGCCGAGCATAGCTGCGAAGACCAGAGATATCGTATCCCAGGACACGCCGCGAGAAATCTACAGCACGCGACGCCTTGAGATCCAGCA
>JAGWRJ010000264.1 GCA_028869725.1 Alphaproteobacteria bacterium
AGCAATCATTTTATTGTCATTGGCCGCACGGCGCTGGCGGTCAACACCTGGCGTGAACTCGCCAAGCGTGGCCGCTCCGTGACACGCATCGTGCGCGAAATGCCGGAGGAGACGGGCGCCGGAGAGTGCGATCTTGTGGTTGGCGATCCCTCAAGTGTGTCGGTGCTCAAGGAAGCCGGCGCGGAAAAGGCGCAGGCGGTTCTTGCCATGACCGATGACGATTCGGAAAATGCCTTCATCGTCCTTGCTGTACGAGAGCTGGCTCCGAAGATCCGCACGATTGCCGCAATCAACGATGCCCACCATATGGGTCGTATTCGTCTGGTTCAGCCCGATGTAACCATTGCCCCCCAAGTCCTGGGTGGAGAACTGCTTGCGATGATGCTGTCGGGGGAAACGGTGTCTCCTGACTACGTCATGGAACGTGTCTTTCAGCGCAAACCCGAAAATGCATGATGCGGGCAGGACCTGGTCCGGCGTAGCCAAAGCTTGAAAATTGTCTTTCACCGCGCAGGCGCAAGGATCGCCGACAGCCAAGCACAGCTCTGAGATTTCCGGAAAATGGTGGGCGCGACAGGGATTGAACCTGTGACCCCTCCCGTGTGAAGGGAGTGCTCTCCCGCTGAGCTACGCGCCCGGCCTGTGTCTGGCCGCCCCATGCGGATCGTGTCGGGCGGGTCCCGCCTATAGGGCGCGTAAGGCACGCCCGTCAAGGTACCGCCTTCGACCTGTCACGGACGGGAAATCTGCGTGATCTCCGGATGGGCCCGCACAGAGGCATAGCGGGGCATCCTCAGCCAAGCAGGGCGGCGGCCAGGGGCGGAACGCGGCGGAAATCGCTGATCACCGCGTCGGCACCGAGTTCCTGCGCAGGGGTCTGGGTGTAACCATAGTCGACCAGGATTACCGGCACTCCGGCTGCGCGGGCGGTCGCAACATCGGTCGCGCTGTCCCCGATCATGATGGCTGGGGCTGCGGCCTCGCCCAACTCCTCCATAACGTGATGAAAGACGCGAGGATCTGGTTTGGTGACGTCAAGGCGGCCTGCGCCATGGATGGCGTGAAAATAGTGCTCGAGCCCCAGTTCCCGCAGCAGAACGTCCGCAAGTCCCTGGGGTTTGTTGGTCAGAACGCCAAGGCGCGCTTGCCCGCGCAACGTCTTGAGCGTCGCCTCGACGCCTGGAAACGGTCGGCTTTGTGCCGCAATGTGGGCCCTATAATAGGTTAGAAACCGTTCGAAATGCGGGGCGAGATCGGTCTCGGCCAATGGTTCTCCCGTTGCGGCAAATGCCTTGAGGATGAGTGCCCTGGCCCCCATTCCGACCATCGCGCGCAGACCGTCGGGCTCTATGGCTGGCCTGCCGGCCTGGTGCAGGACGGCGTTGGTGGCAGAAAGCAGGTCCGGCGCGGTGTCGACCAAGGTACCGTCCAGATCAAATATATAAGCAGGCTGCATGTCTTGGCTTATCATTGGGGCAGTTGCGCCGTCGGCAATATTACGTCGCAAATCGTTGGTTTACCGTGGCGAGCGCCAGAGTTATCCGGCGAAGCGGCTCGTCTTGGCAAGGCCGTCAGAGAAATATTGAGGCAAGGTTGAGCATGGTTTTCCAGGGTGAGCGGGTGGCGGTGATCCTGGCAGCAGGCATGGGCACGCGCATGAAGTCCGCGCTGCCAAAGGTTCTGCACAAGATTGCCGGTAAGCCAATTATCGGGCACGTGATCGACGCAGTGCGGGCGGCTGGCGTCGATCGCATCGTTGTGGTGACTGCCCCCGGCGGCCAGAGCGTGCGGGACTATGCGGCTGCGCTTGGGGCGCGCTGCGTCGTTCAGGAGGCGCAACTGGGCACAGGTCATGCCGCAGCTGCAGCACGGACCGAACTGGCCGGATTCGACGGGCATCTTGTCATCGCCTATGGCGACATGCCGCTGGTGCGGCCCGAGACATTTGCTGCTTCGTTTGACGCCCAGGCGCGGACCGGAATGGCGATCGTAGCCTTCCAGTCAACCAATCCATCCTATGGGCGGGTTATTGCAGAGCAGGATGGCCGGCTTGCGCGTATCGTCGAGTATCGCGATGCAAATGCCGAGGAACGCCAGATCACCGTTTGCAATGCCGGCATCATGGCCGCACCTGCGTCAGACTTTTTCAGATGGTGCGCGCATCTTACCAACAACAATAGCCAGGGCGAGTACTATCTTACCGACGTGCCGCTTCTGGCGCGGCGTGACAATGTTGCATGCTCGATTGTTATGGCCGACGAGGCTGAAATGCTGGGGGTCAATTCGCGAAGTGAATTGGCTGCAGCCGAAGGTGAGATGCAGCGACGCTTGCGCAGCGCAGCGCTTGCCAACGCCGTTGGCATGCAAGCGCCAGATACTGTCTTTCTGAGCCATGATACCGTCCTCGAAAGCGACTGTACGATTGGTCCCTATGTCGTCTTCGGGACTGGAGTGACCGTAAAGGCTGGTGCTGAAATCAGAGCATTTTCGCACCTGGAAGAGTGCGTCGTGCACGAAGGGGCAATCATCGGCCCCTACGCACGTCTGCGACCGGGCGCCGATATCGGTCGCGATGCGCATATCGGCAATTTTGTGGAGGTAAAGGCAACGAAGGTCGGTGACGGCGCGAAAGCCAATCATCTGACCTACCTGGGAGATGCGCATGTCGGCGCCGGCGCTAATATCGGGGCCGGTACGATCACCTGTAATTATGACGGGTTCTTCAAATATCGGACCGAAATCGGGGCTGGCGCGTTTATCGGATCCAATAGCGCACTGGTGGCCCCAGTAACGATCGAAGATGGCGCTTATATTGGCGCCGGGTCGACCATTTCGGGGGCATCCGTGCCAAAAGATGCGCTATGCTTTACGCGTGCCCCGCGCAAGGAAATAGAGGGATGGGCGCTTGAGTTTCGCACGCGCAAATCCGCTGAAAAATCTGCGAGCAAAAAGGGGAAGTAAGCGATGTGCGGCATTATCGGCATTGCCGGAACCCAGGACGCGGCCCCGCAACTGGTTGAGGCGCTGCGTCGCCTGGAATATCGCGGGTATGATTCGGCCGGTATTGCCACGCTGGTTGAGGGCCGGATCGAACGTCGTCGAAGCCCGGGCAAGCTCACGCAGCTCGATCGTGTTTTGCAGCAAAAGCCGCTGGGCGGGCGCACCGGCATTGGACATACGCGCTGGGCAACCCATGGCGCACCTACTGAGAGTAACGCGCATCCGCATGCCTCCCGTCGCGTGGCTCTGGTGCATAACGGCATCATCGAGAATTTCCGGGAACTGCGCAGCGCGCTGATTGCCAAGGGACATCACTTTGAGTCCGAGACCGACACCGAGGTTGCAGTTCATCTGGTCACCGATCTGCTGGATCAGGGCTTGGCGCCCGTGGAGGCGGCAAGGGAAGCGGTCCGCCAGCTGACCGGTGCCTATGCGCTCGCCATGATCTTTGCTGGTCATGAAGGTCTTGTGGTCGGAGCGCGCAAGGGTAGCCCACTTGCTGTCGGCTATGGTGACGTGGAGGCCTATCTCGGATCAGATGCCTTCGCCCTGGCACCCTTCACGCATCGCGTTGCCTATCTTGACGATGGCGATGTCGTAGTTCTGCACGGTCCCAAGGTGGAGATTTTCGACAGTGCAGGGCAGCCGGTGCAACGCCAGATCCGCATGACAACGGCCTCTGCGGGTCTCGTGGACAAGGCGGGGTACCGCCATTTTATGGCCAAGGAAATTCATGAACAGCCGGAAGTCATCGCGCACACACTCGCCCATTATCTTGATCCCTCGGCGCTTGTCGTGCAGCTGCGCGAACCGGAGGTGATCGAGGTACTCAGGCACGCGAGCCGCCTGACGATCTCGGCATGCGGAACGGCGTTCTATGCCGGACTGATCGGAAAATACTGGTTCGAGCGCCTTGCCCGACTTGCTGTGGAAGCGGATGTCGCATCGGAGCTGCGTTATCGCGAGCCGGTCTATCCCGCAGGTGGTGTGGCGCTGTTTATCTCCCAGTCGGGTGAGACTGCCGATACGTTGGCCGCTCTGCGCGATGCCAAAGCCAGCGGCCAGACGACGATTGCAGTCGTGAACGTACCGGAGAGTTCGATTGCACGAGAGGCGGATATCGTTCTTCCCACTTTTGCCGGTCCTGAAATCGGTGTGGCGTCGACGAAGGCATTTACCTGCCAGCTTTCCGTACTTGCTGCGCTGGCCATCGCAGCCGGACGGGCACGGGGGGTAATCGAGCCAGACCGGGAACATGCTCTCGTGGCCTCTCTCCTGGAAATTCCGCGCCACATTGTCGAATTCATGACGCAGGAAGAAACGGTCGAGGCTCTCGGCGGCGACCTCGCCAAGGCACGGGACGTTCTCTATCTCGGGCGGGGTGTCAATTTTCCGCTTGCGATGGAAGGCGCTCTCAAGCTCAAGGAAATTTCCTACATTCACGCCGAAGGCTATGCAGCGGGCGAAATGAAGCACGGCCCAATCGCGCTGATTGATGAAAATGTGCCAGTCATTGTTCTGGCACCTCATGACACGTGGTTTGAAAAAACTGTCTCCAATATGCAGGAGACCATGGCGCGGGGAGGCAAGGTCATCTTGATTTCTGATGTGGCCGGTATCGCCGCCGCCGGCGAAGCAGCTTATGCCAACATTCCGGTACCGGCAGTGGATCCAACCTTTGCGCCGCTTCTGTACGCTGTGCCGGTACAGATGCTGGCTTATTACATGGCGCTGGCGAAGGGCACCGACGTCGACCAGCCGCGTAATCTGGCCAAGAGTGTCACCGTCGAATAACCAAAATGCCTGCGACACCGGTGCTGTGCGTTTTTCGCAGCAATCTGGCAGTAGGAATCACGCGTGATGATCGCTATGGTCTGGGCTATCCGGCAGGCGCGCAGGCCGGGGTAGTCGAGGCTTCGGGGCCTGCCGATGATGACGTCCAAGCAGTGCCGAACCGATGTCACCCTCCGCGTCGTGGCCGCGGGCATTTCGTGAAGTGGTGATCCTGCCTGTGAACGGCAGGGCGCCAGGGGCAGGAGGACTGATGAGCGAGCAGGCACAGTTCAAGCGCGCGGCGGCAGCCGCCGCACTTGATTTCGTTCGCCCGGGAATGCGCCTTGGGCTTGGGACGGGTTCTACTGCGGAAGCCTTTCTCGAGCTGCTGTCCGTCCGTATCGCCGACGGCCTTGATGTGGTGAGCGCCGCAACCTCGGAGCGGACTGCAAGCAGAGCCCGTTCCCTAGGTATTCAAGTCGTTGAACTGGATGATCTTGCACCCCTGGATCTGACCATAGATGGTGCCGACGAGGCCGACAGTGCACTCAATCTCATAAAGGGTGGTGGTGGCGCCTTGCTGCGCGAAAAAATCGTCGCAGCATCATCCCGCCAGATGATAGTGATCGCGGACGCTTCCAAGCTTGTGGACTGCCTCGGCGCGTTCGCTCTTCCCGTGGAAGTCGTATCCTTTGGGGCACGTACCACGCTCGACCGTCTTGAACGGGCGCTGACGACTCTGGGATACAAGGACGTAGCAGTGACGCCCCGCAGTGGAGCAGATGGGCTGTTCCGTACTGATAGCGGAAATCTCGTCTTTGATTGTGCGTTAAAACTGATCCATGACGCACCGGCACTCGCCCGGGCGTTGTCACAAGTGCCCGGTGTTGTGGATCATGGGCTTTTCATCGGTCTCGCCAGCCACCTGATTGTTGCAGGAAGCGCCGGGATCAAGATTCTGGAACGGGCGACGGCATGACATTCGACTATGACCTGTTCGTAATTGGTGGCGGCTCGGGCGGAGTGCGCGCCAGCCGCATGGCGGCTGCACAAGGCGCGCACGTTGCGGTGGCCGAGGAGTATGGCTTTGGGGGAACCTGTGTCATTCGTGGCTGTATTCCCAAGAAACTCTTCGTCTATGCCAGCCATTTCGGGGAAGATTTCGAAGATGCCTTCGGTTTCGGTTGGACCGTGCCGACGCGCAAGTTTGACTGGACGACGCTTGTTGCCAATAAGGACAAGGAGATTGCCCGCCTCGAGGACCTCTATCGTCAGAACGTCACCAGGTCTGGGGTGGAAATTATTATGGAGCGCGCCGAGATTGTGGACGCGCAGACTATTCACCTGACCCGTTCGAACCGACGTGTACGGGCGCGCTATATTCTGATCGCAACCGGTAGCCGCCCGTCGCGCAATCTGGGTGACTGCCCCGGTGCCGAGCACGTGATTACCTCCAATGAGGCGTTCCATCTGCCCAAGCTGCCGCGCCGCATTGTGGTTGCGGGCGGCGGCTATATCGCTGTCGAGTTTGCCAACATTTTTCACGGACTAGGGTGTGAGACCACACTGGTCTATCGCGGCGACAAGATCCTGCGCGGATTTGATGAGCACATGCGCGACTGCCTGAGCGAGGCGATGCACAACAAGGGTATACGCATCGTCACGCGACGGACATTCCGGCGTATCGACAAGCGTGGTGACGAGTTTTTTGTGTTCACCGATCATGATGAAATCCTGGAAACGGACTGTGTCATGGCGGCCATTGGCAGGATCCCCAATACTGACGGTCTTGGCCTGGAGCGTGCGGGCGTCGCCGTCGGCGCCAGAGGGGAGGTCATCGTTGATGAATGCTCACGTACCAATGTGGAAAATATCTATGCCATTGGTGATGTGACCGACCGCCTGCAGCTGACGCCAGTCGCCATTCATGAGGCCATGGCGTTCGTACGTACAGTGTTCGAGAAGAAGAGGACGCCGGTTGATCATGAACTTGTTCCAACGGCCGTGTTCAGTCAGCCTGAAATCGGAACGGTCGGGTTGACCGAGGCCGCGGCGCTTCAGAAGGGACACCGCATCGATGTCTATCTTTCGAAATTCCGCCCGCTCAAGCACACATTAAGCGGGCGCGAGGAACGCAGCCTGTTCAAGCTTATCGTCGATGCAGACACAGACCGGGTCTTGGGCTGTCACATTTTTGGGCGCGATGCCGCGGAAATCATACAGGTCGTCGCGGTAGCGCTCAAAATGGGAGCGACCAAGGCCGACTTCGATGCAACCCTCGCACTTCATCCCTCTGCCGCCGAAGAACTAGTGACCATGCGCAGCAAGAGTTACAGCAAGGACCCCGGGCAGGCCTGACACGCGCAGTAAGCCGGGCGAGCGGAGGATTGATCGTTCCAGCCGATGAAGGATCTTCAGGGCCTTGTGGAGGACCTGGGAGCTGCCTTAGATCTGCAGCGTGCGAGCGCGGGTGCCAGGATTGAAAATCGCCCCCAGGATCAGACGGCTGGCGAGGGCAGCAGTGCTTCCCGCACTTCTGCTCGTCTGCTCCTGTGCCCGCCCGTCCGTGCCGGGTGATCCCTTCGAGCCGGTCAACCGCGCGGTTTTTGCCTTTAACGAGAAATTCAACCGGCACGTAACGTTACCGCTTGACTGGGTCTATACCTATCAGCTTCCGCTGCGACTGAAGCGTCCGCTGCACAACCTCCTCAGCAATCTGCAAAGCCCGGTGGTGTTCGCCAACGACGTGCTACAGGGACATGTCCAAAGCGCTGCCGAGACGCTGGCGCGGTTCTTTCTGAACTCGACTCTGGGGCTTGGGGGGCTAAATGACTTTGCAGCAGCGCATGCAGCGTTGCCATCCCACCGGGCGGATTTCGGTCAAACCCTTGCGGACTATGGCGTTGGCAGCGGGCCGTTTCTAGAACTTCCTGTCATTGGGCCGACATCGGCGCGCGACGCGTTTGGCGCCATAGTCGATATCATCGCCAATCCGCTGTTCTATATCCCGAACGGCTGGTCACTCCTGGCGCATACAGGGACGGTGGTAGGTGTGGGAACCGTGAGCTCCTTTCAGGCCAAGGCAGATGCGCTGTACCTGCGCACCCAGCTCTCCCATGACTCGCTTGACCCGTACGCCACCATGCGCAGCGCCTATCACCAGCACCGGGAAGATGAGGTGCGCGGTACGTCCTTGCAGAAGAAATAGGCGCAATCTCGCCCCTCGGGTCCCTCCGTGGGCAGGGAAACGGCCATTGCTGTCGCAGCAGGCTGGCAATCTTTATGGGCGTCTCGTATATCCTGGGCTGGTTCTTGGAGTGCACCCTGTGTCCTGGAGTCCGTCCTCCTGGCGGGAAAAGCCTATTCGTCAGGTGCCTGAATACCCCGATGCTGCGGCTCTAGCCGCGGTCGAAGCACGTTTGAAGACCCATCCCCCGCTGGTGTTTGCAGGCGAGGCGCGCAACCTGCGCCGGGCCCTGGCCGAGGTCGCCGAGGGCAAGGCGTTCCTGCTTCAAGGCGGCGACTGTGCCGAGAGCTTTGCGGAGTTTCATCCGGACAATATCCGAGACCTGTTCCGGGTGCTGCTGCAGATGTCGGTGGTCCTAACCTTTGCGGCGGCGATGCCAGTGGTGAAGGTGGGGCGCATCGCCGGACAGTTTGCCAAACCGCGCTCTGAGCCGTTTGAGCGCCAGGATGGGGTAGAACTGCCATCCTACCGGGGGGACTGCGTCAATGGTCCCGAGTTCACGCCTGAGAGCCGTACTCCCGATCCGCAGCGGCTGGTTCAGGCCTACGCTCAGTCGGCGGCGACACTCAATCTGCTGCGCGCCTTCGCCAGCGGCGGTTATGCAGACCTGCATAATGTCCATCGCTGGACACTGAGCTTCATCGCCGACAACGCGGCTGGTGAGCGTTACAAGGCTCTGGCGGGTCGTATCGGTGAAACGCTCGATTTCATGGAAGCCTGCGGCATTACGTCCGCCTCGGTACCACAGCTGCGGACGACCGACTTTTATACCAGCCATGAGGCGCTACTACTCGGCTACGAGCAGGCATTGACCCGTGTCGATTCTACCTCAGGTGACTGGTACAATACCTCCGCTCATATGCTCTGGATTGGCGATCGTACGCGCCAGCTTGATGGAGCTCATGTCGAGTTCTGTCGCGGCATAAAGAACCCTCTGGGCCTGAAATGCGGGCCGAGCCTCGAGGAAGACGATCTGCTGCGTCTCATCCAGGTGCTCAATCCGGAAAACCTTCCTGGTCGCCTCACACTGATCTGCCGCTTTGGCGCCGATCGTGTGGCTGAACGGCTGCCCCGACTCATCCGGGCGGTCAGTCGCGAAGGTGCGAAAGTCGTCTGGTCGTCCGATCCTATGCATGGCAACACGATCAAATCGCAATCCGGCTTTAAAACGCGACCGTTCGATCGGATCCTCAAGGAGATCCGTACGTTCTTCGAGGTGCACCGTGCCGAAGGTACCCATGCCGGTGGTGTCCATTTCGAGATGACAGGCCAGAATGTCACCGAGTGCCTTGGGGGTGCGCAGGCCATTTCCGATCAGGACCTGTCGAGCCGCTATCACACCCACTGCGATCCGCGTCTGAATGCCAGCCAGGCGCTCGAACTGGCGTTTCAGATGGCGGAGGCCCTTAGGGCTGAGCGCATCAACGGAACCGGCTTCGCGGCATCCGCGTGAATAGGGCAGCGAAAGGGCATCAGGCATGGGCGTAAGCCGGCTCCTCGCCAAAGCCTGGGTTCTGTTTTGCCTGTTCGCAGGGCTCTACGCGCTGGCGCATGCCGCGGGTGGAGCTCAGGCGCTGAGCGCGGGCGCAGTTGGCCACATCCTTGCAATTGCCGGTCTTTTTGTTGCGACGGGACTGTTGTTCGTGGCGGGCTACGCGGCCGCCACAAATCGCATCAGCGCTCTATTCGCCACGCTGCGCGCACCAGGTTTCCACGACCTCGTGTTCTTGGTCTTTGCGCTGACAAGTTTTCTCGTTCAGACCGCGTATCTTCCTGGGGCACCAGGTGGTGATCCCCTGGGCGCCCTTGCCGCCGCTATCGGCTTCGCCGTGCCGGGCCAGGAAACGCTGGCATCAGTATTGGGGGCCTGCGGTCTTGCAGGTGACCGCTTGATTGCGTCGGACTTTGCCTGGCTGTTGGCCTTTGTCTATGTGGGCTCCTCACTCTCACGCTTGCGACTGGCTGCGGGGATCATCCGTCTGGAGCGCAAGCTGCGACCGGATCCGCTCACTCCAACCGGTACGGCATTGCTGACGGGCCTGGCTGCGGTCGCGCTCATTCAGCTGCTCTATGTGGGGTCACTCTACAGTCTTCTGCCCTGCCATCTGTGGCAGGGCATCGCTGCAGATCTCTTGATCGGCCAGTCGCCGCTTGTCCTGGCCTACGTCCTGGTTGCGGCGCTGACCAATCTGATCGCCATGGGTGCGGAAGCCTGAACGGATCCGCACCCGACGTCGTCCTGCCTAAACCGCTTTGTCCGGTCCCAAACGTACCAGCATCTTGCCAAAGTTGGCGCCCTTGAAGAGGCCGATAAATGCTTCTGGAGCACGGGCAATGCCGTCGTAGACGGTCTCATGCCATTTGAGGCGTCCGTCCTTGGCCCAACCCGCCATGTCACGCAGGAAGTCGTTCATCATGTCGGCATGATCGGAAACGATGAAGCCTTCGATGCGCAGACGGTTGGGAACCACGGAAATCATTGTGCGTGGTCCCGGCGGCAGCTCGGTCGCGTTGTATTGATCAATCATGCCACAGACGGCAATGCGTCCAAATGGGCGCATATGTGCCAGCGCAGCCTCCAGGTGTGCCCCGCCCACATTTTCGAAATAGACATCGATACCCTGTGGGAAAGCTTTGCCGACAGCGTCCATCAGATTGCCACAGGTCTTGTAGTTGATGGTGGCATCTACGCGCGCCTGGGTCCGCAGCCAGTCGCATTTGTCGTCGGAGCCAGCCGAACCGACAACGTAGCAGCCCTTGTTTTTCGCGATCTGGCAGACGACAGCGCCAACCGCCCCTGACGCTGCGGAAACAAAGACCCGTTCCCCCTCCTTGAGGGCACCAACGCGCAGCAGTCCCGCATAGGCGGTCAGACCCGGCATGCCGAAGGTGCCCAGATAGGCCTGTATGGGTGCGAGGCTTGGATCAACTTTCAGCAGGCCTGCTCCATCGGACACGAACCATTCGCGCCAGCCATTGAAATTGCTGACATAATCGCCCACGGCGAAGGGCGCTCCCGTGCCTGCCTCGACGACCTGGCCGACCGCGCCACCGCTCAGGGCCTCACCGATCTGGAAGGGCGGGGTGTAGCTTTTGCGGTCGACCATGCGGCCGCGCATGTAGGGGTCCACCGACATGAAGATGTTGCGAACCTGGACCTGGCCTGCGCCGGGGGCCGGAACGGTGGTCTGGGCGAGCTCGAAATTTTCCGGGCCGGGCATTCCGGCAGGCCGGCTCTTCAGGCGGATTTCCTGGCTCTTTTGGGCTGGCATGGTGTCCTCCAAGGCAAATTGGTGTTGCGGGGTTTCAAGACGGACCAAGCCTAGCAGGGGGGGCGGTGCGGACAAGGGCGCAACAACACGAAATATTTTATGAGTCGCACTTGCCAGCCGGCTGTGGTGCAAAGGCGCTGGTCAAACACGGGAATTCCGATTTGTTTCAGCCCTTCATCCGCCCTGGCTCCGCAGTCGAAGGCGGTCATCCGACGCCATTTGCCCGACGCAGCCTGCGCGCGGCGGTGATCGGGGCAGGCGCTTTTGGCCGCCATCATGCCGTCAAATATGCGGCCCTAGCGGGCGTGGAGCTGGCTGCAGTGGCTGATCCCAGTCTGGAGGCCCGGGCCGCGGCAATGGCCCGCCACGGCGTGCCAACAGTTGCGGACTGGCGTGATTTGCTGGGTAAGGTCGATCTCGTATCGGTGTGTTCGCCGGCGGTAACCCATGGGCCAATCGTCCGCGCTTTTCTCGAGGCAGGCGCGCATGTTCTGGTCGAAAAGCCGATTGCAACCGATCTGGCTGAAGCCGATGCACTGATCGCTCTGGCAGAGAGCCGCAAGTTGGTGCTCACGGTTGGCCATCAGGAGCGCTTTGTGTTCGCCCGTTCCGGGCTTCTGGACTTTGCCGACATGCCGCTTGAGGTCGAGTGTTGGCGTGCCGGTCCGTGGACTGGTCGTGGCGATGACGTGAGTGTCGTGCTTGATCTCATGATCCACGACCTCGATCTGGTACATCAGCTGATACCTGGACGCGTGATGGATGTGCGCGCTACAGGTATGTCCCTCAAGAGCGCCCATGCTGATGAGGTGGAGGCGTTACTGCAGTTCGAGAACGGAGCGCGCGCGCGGTTGCTGGCAAGCCGTGTCGCCGACGTCCGGCGCCGTGGGCTTAGGGCGATTTATGCCGATGGCACGATCGAGATCGATTTCATCACCCGCTCCGTCAGCAATACCACGCCCCGTTCGCTCAACTCACTGGACCTTGAGGATCCGCTGGGCGCTTCGGTGGGATCGTTCGTGGCGGCGGTGCGCGCAGGCAGCGCGTCGCTTGTGCGCCCCGAGGAGGCCCGTCAGGCGCTCGAGATGGCTCTTGCCATTGAAGAGGCGGCGCTGCCGGCATCGGCGTTGCTGACACACCCCAGGATGGCCGCCCGGGCCTGACACGGCGTCTCCGCCACCGTCCGCCGGGGGTGGCTGCGCGCGCACCGGCTCATAGTTTTCTTTTGCGCCATTCCATCTTAAGCAACGACCTCAATGTCCGGGGGGCGACCCCGGCGCTATAGTAGTGCTGTCAGCTCTCCAAGAGGTTGCAGGTGAACTCCAGAGTAAGGGATCGTGGATCCAAGCAGACGCTATTGTGTGCGCGCGCTTGCCGCAGCCAGAACAGGTCCGAGACTGGCCGTGGCACGGGGGCGCCATGATGGACCACTTTCGGATCGCGCTGGCGCAGCTCAACCCGCTAATGGGGGATATTTCAAAAAACCTCGCGCGCGCGCGCAGCGCTCGGGCTGAGGCCTCCGGCGCCGATCTCATCGTCTTTCCGGAACTCTTCATCTGTGGCTATCCGCCAGAAGATCTTGTTCTCAAGCCCGCCTTCCAGAATGACTGCCGCGCTGCCGTAGAAGCTTTGGCGGAAGACACTGCAGATAGTGGCCCGGCTATTTTGATCGGCACGCCCTGGGTCGATGGGTCCTGCCTCTACAATGCCGTGGCGCTGCTCGACCAAGGAAAGGTCATGGCCGTCACGCGGAAGGTCGATCTGCCCAATTACGGCGTCTTCGATGAAAAACGGGTATTCGTGCCTGGGCCTATGCCAGGGCCACTCAGTATCCGTGGACGACGCATTGGTGTGCCGATCTGCGAAGACATCTGGACAGCTGACGTGGTCGAATGTCTTGCCGAGACCGGCGCGGAGATGCTGGTTGTACCCAACGGTTCGCCCTTTGATGTCATGAAGTTCGACGAACGCATGCATCACGCTCTGGCCCGCGTCGTCGAAAGCAGGCTCCCGCTTGTTTACGTCAATCAGGTTGGTGGTCAGGATGAACTGGTGTTCGACGGCGCCAGCTTCGTCCTGAACGCCGATCGCAGTCTGGCAGTTCAGCTCCCCGGCTTTGTTGAACGAACGCTCATCTGCGACTGGACTCGCACGGACACAGGCTGGCAATGCGCGGTCTCCGAGCGCGCGCTGCACGAGAACAAGGAGGCGTCACTCTATGCGGCCATGGTTCTCGCCTTACGCGACTACGTCAACAAAAACCGGTTTCCAGGTGTGGTCATAGGACTTTCAGGAGGGATCGATTCGGCGCTTAGTGCTGCGGTAGCAGTCGATGCGGTGGGCGCCGAGCGTGTGCGCTGCGTGATGATGCCGTCGCGGTACACTGCAGATGAAAGCCTGGCAGACGCCTCCGAAGTCGCCCGCCTGCTCGGCGTACGCTATGATGTGCTTCCGATCGAACCGGCGGTTGGTGCGTTTGCGACCATGCTGGGACATTTGTTCGAAAATCGTCCCGTCGATACGACTGAAGAGAACGTCCAGTCTCGTATCCGGGGGTTGATGCTGATGGCGATCTCCAACAAGTTCGGCCACATGGTCCTGGCGACCGGTAACAAGAGCGAAATGAGCGTGGGATATGCCACGCTCTATGGCGACATGAACGGCGGCTACAACGTGCTCAAGGATATCTATAAAATGGATGTCTTCCGGCTGTCGCGCTGGCGTAATGCCAACTCGGTCTCAATCGGCCTGGGACCGCAAGGTCGTGTCATGCCGGACAATGTCATTTCCCGTCCGCCCAGTGCCGAGCTTCGTGCCGATCAAAAGGATGAGGACTCCCTGCCACCCTATTCGGTTCTTGATGCGATTCTGCTGCGCCTTGTAGAAGAGGAGCGGAGCGCGGCCGAGGTGGTGGCTGACGGATTTGATCCAGAGGTGGTTAAACGGGTAGAAAACCTGCTTTATGCAGCCGAATACAAGCGCCGGCAGGCGCCCCCGGGCGTCAAGGTCAGTCGCCGGAATTTTGGCCGCGACCGGCGTTATCCGATGACCAATGCCTATCGGAATGCACGTTAACATCTTCCTCCGGCCTGAGTGCCGGGGTCTGCGGCGAGGTCATTGATGAGAGTCCGTTTTGCACCTTCGCCGACCGGGCTTCTCCACGTCGGAAATGCTCGTACCGCCCTGATCAACTTCCTGGCAGCGCGTAAGCTGCAGGGGAGTTTCGTGCTGCGGATTGATGACACCGATCGCGAGCGCTCCAAACTTGAATACGAAGAGGCCATTCTTGAGGACCTCGAATGGCTTGGCATCGGCCACCACCTCATGGTCCGCCAAACCGAACGGGTTGATCGCCATCGTGCCGCGGCGGAACTCCTGAAGGGCAAGGGACTGCTCTATCCCGCATATGAAACCACGGAAGAACTGGAGCGGCGGCGTAAGCGCGCTCTGGCGCTTAAGCAGCCACCAGTCTATGACAGGGCTGCACTGAGGCTCAGTTCTGAGGAGCGCACTGCTCTCGAAGCGCAGGGGCGACGACCGCATTGGCGCTTCAGGCTGTCCCAGACAAAGGTCCGTTGGCATGACCTCGTTCGTGGCGAGGTCGAGATAGATACGGCGCACCTCTCCGATCCGGTACTGATCCGCGCCGATGGCAGTTTTCTTTACACTCTGCCGAGCGTGGTCGACGATATCGAGCTGGCGGTCACGCACATAATTCGTGGCGAAGATCACGTCACCAACACTGCAGTCCAGATCGAAATCTTCGCTGCGCTGGCAGAGCAGCTGCCCATGTTCGCCCACTTCCCGCTCCTCGTCGGTGTTGGTGGTGAAGCCCTGTCCAAGCGCCTTGGTTCGTTGTCGCTGCGACAGATGCGCGAGGAGGGTGTCGAAGCACAGGCGCTGTTTGCCTACCTCGCCCGGATCGGTACCTCGGAGCCGGTGGCTCTGGCTGGTGCTGAGGAGCTCGCCGCAGGCTTTGACTTCGCTAAAATCGGCCGGGCTCCGGCGCACTTTGATCCGGCGGAGCTTGCCGGATTGAGCGCGCGGCTGCTCCATGGTCTCGATTATGAAATGGTTCGCGCCCGGCTCGCGGCCCTAGGCGTGGGAGGAGGGCGCGCGTTCTGGCAGGCTGTACAGCCCAACCTTACCCGTATGTCGGACGTGGTCGATCTGTGGCGTCTTGTTGAAGGTCCTATCGTACCATGCATAGAGGATGGCGAACTGGCACAGATGGCCGCTGCGTTGCTGCCAGCAGAACCCTTCGATGACGATACCTGGTCCCAGTGGACTGGGGCGCTTGCGGCCCGTTCTGGCCGGAAAGGACGGGAGCTATTCCGTCCGCTGCGCCTGGCTTTGACCGGTCTCGAGCATGGACCCGAGCTCAAAAAGCTGCTACCTCTTATTGGCCGCGACAAGGTCCTCGCGCGCCTGGAAGGAAAGAGTGTCTGATCCGATGCGCCATCCCTGGCGAATTTGTGTGATCGCGATTTGCGGCTGACGCCGCAACCTCTCTCTGTGTCTCGTCCAAACTTCAAATGAATTTCGCTCCTTCCCGGGACGCCTGCGGCGCAGGGAAGTGGGCTCCGCCGATCCAGGCAACTTTCCTGTCCAATGGCTCCGAGTGAGCGGAAGAAGATCATGTCAAGCCTTTATCTCCACAACACACTGACCCGGACCAAGGAGCTTTTCGAACCATTGGATGTCGGAAGCGTTCGTATGTATGTGTGCGGGCCGACCGTCTACGATTACGCCCATATCGGAAACGCCCGTCCGGCGATCGTATTCGACGTGCTTTTTCGGCTGCTTCGTCACCTCTATGGCGACGCGCATGTGACCTATGTGCGCAACATTACGGATATCGATGACAAGATCACCACGCGGGCTCAGGAACGGCTTGCTCACAGCAACCGGCCAATTCTCGATGAGGTGAGATCTCTGACCGAGCAGACCTCAGCAGTCTACGACGCTGACATGGCAGCATTGGGCAACCTTTCACCTACCTTCTCTCCGCGTGCCACTCACCATATTGCAGAAATGATCTCGATGATCGGTGCACTGATCGAAGCCGGTCATGCCTATGTGGCGGAAGGACACGTGCTTTATGACGTGGCGTCAAAGCCCGATTACGGCAAGCTTGCGGGACGCAGCGTCGAGGACATGGTTGCCGGTGCACGAGTTGAGGTGGCCCCTTACAAGCGCAATCCAATGGATTTCGTGCTGTGGAAGCCATCTGATGCGAATCTGCCGGGCTGGACGTCGCCGTGGGGATATGGGCGTCCCGGCTGGCACCTCGAATGCTCGGCCATGTCTGCGGCTTATCTGGGCGAAACCTTCGACATTCATGGTGGCGGAATTGACCTCGTTTTTCCGCATCATGAGAACGAGATTGCCCAATCTGAGGGCGCCCATCACAACCATCCTCTGGCACGCTACTGGTTGCACAACGGTCATCTCAATGTCGAAGGGGCCAAGATGAGCAAGAGCCTGGGCAACTTCATTACTGTGCATGAGCTACTCGATACCTGGCCAGGTGAAGTGTTGCGTCTCAACATGCTTCGTACTCACTACCGTCAACCCATGGACTGGACGGCAAGCGGACTGCGCGAGAGTTGGGCCATGCTCGAACGCTGGTATGCAGCCTGCGAGGGGGCCCGGCCGGGCTCCTGCGCGCGAGTGCTCGCAGCACTTGAGGACGATCTCAATACGCCGCTTGCAATTGCCGAGCTACATCAGGCCGAACCAGATGCACTGGCAGCCGGCCTAGAGCTCCTCGGATTTTCGAGGAATGCTGCAAAGATTGCGCGCAAATCCTCACTCGATGAAGCACAGATACAGGCCGCGATCGATGCTCGTGCCAGAGCCCGCAAGGAGAAGAACTTCGCAGAAGCAGATCGGATAAGAGACGAGCTGGACGCGAAGGGGATCCTTCTGAAGGATGGTCCGCAAGGTACAAGCTGGGATTTCAAGCGATGATCGCAGCTGAGAATATTGTGGAGCACTACCTCGTGCTACCAGGTTACGGGATGAAAAGGGATTGCTGATGCCTGCCAAGCTTACCGTGGCACTACGCCCCATGCTGCCATCTGACGGGCCTGTACTTGCGGCCATTTTCCGGGCCGCCATCGAGGAAACTGCTGCCCAGGATTATTCGGAGGCCCAGTGTGAGGCCTGGATCAGTGCTGCAGACGATGAAGCTGCCTTCAGTAAGACGCTTCTGGATGAGCTTACGCTGCTTGCCACAGTCAATCGACAAGCGGTCGGGTTTGCCAGTTTGCGCGACAATGCGCATCTGA
>JAGWRJ010000265.1 GCA_028869725.1 Alphaproteobacteria bacterium
GGCAGAGCGTCTTCACTGGCCGCCAGCATCTGACGCGCCGTCTCGACCGCAACCAGTTTGGCTCCCGCAACTTTGGGCAGCGTGACTGGACCCGAGATCAGTGTGGTTTCGGCGCCCGCCGCGACCAGGGCATGGGCAATCGCATACCCTTGGCGGCCTGACGAGCGGTTGGCGATGTAGCGCACGGGATCAAGAGGTTCATGGGTGGGCCCGGCGGTGACCAGCGCCCGTATCCCCGTCAGTGAACGTTCAGCCCCAAGCAGGCGGCGAATGGCCGACAAGATCGCCTCCGGTTCGGCCATGCGTCCGGGACCATACTCGCCGCAGGCCATCGCCCCGTCGTCGGGTCCTACGAAGTGTACCCCGTCAGCCACGAGCTGGGTCAGATTGCGCTGCGTTGCCGGATGCTGCCACATGCGCACGTTCATCGCCGGGGCCATGAGTACGGGTTTGTCGGTGGCCAGCAGCGTCGTAGAGGCAAGATCGTCCGCCCGTCCGCTGGCAGCCTTGGCCATGAGATCGGCTGTGGCTGGCGCCACGACCAGAAGGTCGGCCGCGCGCGACAGCTCGATATGGCCCATCTGGGCTTCGTCCGTGAGGCTGAACAGGTCGCGATGCACCTCTGCGTGGGAGAGGGCCGCCAGCGAAAGAGGGGTTACAAACTCCTCGCCCGCCCGCGTCAGGACCGTGCGTACGCTGAGGCCCTCGCCGGTCAGCAGACGAATCAGTTCAAGGGACTTGTAGGCGGCGATGCCTCCGCCGATGATGAGCAAAATTTGCTGGCCACGCACCTGCCAAATCCTCATTCGTGCCGGGATAATCCGAACTCGATATGGGGATTATATCGAATAACGAAGGCAAAGTGTAGATCTAAGTTCAGGGCGAGCTGAGGAGGTATGGGCGCGCATTTTGCCGGTGGGCGAAGTGGGCCCTGAAGGAAAGGACCGGGCGGTGATGGGCGCGCGCATATCAGCAGGAGCCGCTGTTCTGACGTGGCCCACCGCGCAGGCGCGAGGTCTGTCCGTTACCCTCCAGCCTCCCTGGTCCCGCCGTTCGAAGGGCGCATGGTTTCCGCCCGACGCCAGAGTCCGGCAATACGCGCATTGGGCGCGATCCTGCCTTTTGCCCCTTCCGTTCGGAGCGGGCCTTCTGCGAGGTACTCCATGAACATTCCCGCCAAAGTCGACCTGCCACCGTTCAAGCCTCTGCCCCTGAAGCCACCCTCGATCGCGGTCACCCGCAAGGAGGGCAACATCTACCTGCGGGCGCGCTATCCTCTGGGCGAGATGGCGCGATCGATCGCCCATCTGCTCGAGGTGAAGGCAGCGGCCCATCCGGACCGCCCGTTCATGGCTGAGCGTACCCCCCTGGCCGATGGCAGGACGGGAGACTGGCGCTTTATCACCTATGGCCAGATCAATGCGCGGGCCACTGAGATTGCCCAGGCCCTCTTGAGCCGCGGGCTGGGACCGCAGACGCCGCTGATGGTCCTGTCCGGCAATTCCATTCGTCACGCTGCAATGATGCTTGGCGCGATGAAGGCACGCGTGCCCATCGCCCCGGTGTCGGTCGCCTATTCGCTTGTCAGCACGGATTACGCCAAGCTGCGCCATGTGGTCAGCCTGTGCAAACCGGCGATGATCTTCGCTGAGCAGGGACCGCTCTTTGCGCGGGCCCTGGATGCGGTGGCCGATGGAGCGGTCGAGGTCGTCAGTGCCGTCGACATCCCCGGGCGGCAGGTCACGCTGTATGATGCGCTCAAAGGCGAAGATGAGCCGGCACGCCTCGCCCAGTCGATGGCGCAGATTCATCACGGCACGATCGCCAAATATCTCTTCACATCAGGGTCGACCGGTATGCCGAAAGGTGTGATCCAGACCCATGGCATGATGTGTGCGGTCGTTGCGGCCCAGGAGGCGTTGCGCACCGAGCCACCCGATCCGGACGAGATCCCCCAAAGCCTCGAATGGATGCCCTGGAGCCATATCTCAGCCGGAAATATCGGCTTCAACAACAGTCTGCAGGCCGGTGGCACGATCTATCTTGATGCGGGCAAGCCCCTGGCCGGCATGTTTGACGAGACCATCCGCAATCTGCGCGAAATCGCACCTCTGGTGTTCGGCTCGGCGCCGATCGCCTTCTCCTGGCTCGCAGATGCCATGGAAAAGGATGCAGCGCTGCGGGACAAGTTCTTTTCCAAACTGCGCCAGCTCGCCTATGGCGGCGCCACGCTCAGTCAGGACATCTACGAGCGCATCCAGGCCCTGTCGATCGCCGCAACCGGCATGCGTATCCCCTTCACCACGATGTACGGAGCGACCGAAACCCAGGGCGTCACGGTGGTGCACTGGCTGAGCGAACGCGTTGGACTCATCGGGCTGCCACTGCCGGGACTGACACTTAAACTCGTCCCCAACGGCAACAAGCTCGAGGTGCGGGTGAAAGGCCCGACCGTAACCCCGGGCTATCTGGCACGGCCCGATTTGACCAAGGCCGCTTTTGACGAGGAAGATTTTTATTGTCTCGGCGATGCCGCCCGCTTCGTCGATGAGACCGCACCTGAACAGGGTCTGGTGTTTGACGGACGGGTCACCGAGGATTTCAAGCTCGACACCGGGACCTGGATTTCGGTAGGCACGTTGCGCGCTCAGGCCATCGCAGCGGCATCGCCCGTGCTTCAGGACTGCGTCGTGTGCGGCCACGACAAACCGTTTGTGGCTATTCTTGCCTGGCCAAATCCCACTGCGGCCAGAGAGATGGCGGCAGACAGTGGACGCAGCACGGTCGATGAGATTTTGGCAGCTCCAAAGCTGCGGGCGTTCATCAAAGAGCGCTTTGCCGCGTATAATAAGCAAGGGGGCGGCTCATCCTTGCGTATCAAGCGTGTGCTCTTGATGAGCGAACCCCCATCCATCGACGGTCATGAGATCACCGACAAGGGCTATATCAACCAGCGGGCAACGTTGGAGCGGCGGGCCCGGCTGGTGGATCTGCTCTATACCGAGCCCGCACCGGCCGACGTGATCATTGTCGACTAGGCTGCCCGCAAGGCCTGAGCTGGCGGTCCGCCATTGCGGCACGTCAGCCCTGCCGAGAGGTGAGGTTGCCAGCGGCAGTCTGCGCTGTGACCGCGCAGCTGCCCGGTCGCTGGCACCCGCATCGCCTGCGAATGTGCATAAAATGTGTCCATTGGATCAAAGCTGCGTGTCGGTGTTAACCGCACGGCAACCTCCAGGGGTGTCCTTTAGCCGGGTGCCAAAAGGAGGTGTGGCCGATGAGCTTGAGAACGGATGACATCTGTCTCCTGGCCGCCGAAATGGCGCAAGAACACGGAGCAGTTGCGCGCGACTATGCGCGCAGGGCGACGCGCGAGTTCGAACATGTAGGCCAATGGGAGCGCGCCCGTTTCTGGCATGTTCTCGCAGTGCTCCTGGATGACATCGTCGAACAGCGTCTTGATCCGCACGTCCCCATCCGCGTGCACTGAGCCGCGCGCGAAGCGCTTGCACCGGCGTCGCCAGCATGCAGACTTGCGCTCTGTTGCGCTCAAGGATGCTACCGATGCCGCTCGATCCGACCCTGAAAGCCCTTCTGGACAGTCTTCAGAGCCAGGCCATGCCGCCCATGTGGCAGATGGAGCCGGCCATGGCCAGGGTGGCTTTTACCGCCATGATGCAGGTCGTTGGTCCCAGGGATGAACCGATCGGTCGGACCGAGGATGTCGCAATCTGCGACGGGCAGGTCATGCTGCGTGTCTATACGCCAGTCGCCGCAGGTGGCGGTGCGTTGCCTGCTCTGCTGTTCTTTCACGGTGGCGGGTATGTGATCGGCGATCTTGATTCCCATGACGGCCTTTGCCGCATTCTCGCCAATGAAGCAGGCGTGCGCGTCGTGGCCGTCAATTATCGTCTGGCGCCGGAGCACAAATTCCCGGCTGCCGTCAACGATGCGCTGGCCGCGCTCTCCTACGTGCAGGACCATGCGGTTCGTCTTGGTATCGATCCCAACCGGCTCGCAGTCGGTGGCGACTCCGCTGGCGGCGGTCTGGCTGCTGTTCTGGCCCAGCATGCGCCGCAGATTGGGGCCAGGCTGCGGCTACAGATGCTGCTCTTTCCTGTCACCCAGATCGGAGAAGATACGCCCTCACTGACCACCTTTGCCGAAGGCTATTTTCTCGAGCGCGAGGCTCTGCGCTGGTTCTACGGGCACTATCTGCCTGCACACACGGACCGTGCGGATCCCAAAATCTCACCGCTGAAAGCGAAGGATGTCAGTCAGGTTGCGCCCGCCTTCGTGATGCTGGCCGGGTTCGATCCGCTCCATGATGAGGGGCTTCTTTATGCCGAGCGGCTGCGCCAGGCAGGGGTGCCGGTCACGGTGCGCGATTATCCCGACATGGTGCACGATTTCATCTACATGGTATCGGCGCTGCCGTCGGCGCGCCCGGCCCTGAAAGTGGCGTCGGACGCACTGAAGACGGCTCTCAATCCGGTATGAGCTTTCCAGGGTTGAGGATACCCCGCGGATCCAGTGTGGCCTTGACCGCGCGCAGAACCTCAATGCCGAGCGGCCCCTTTTCGTGGACCATATAATCGCGGTGATCCTCGCCGACGCCATGGTGATGGCTGATGGTACCACCGTGTGTGATGATTGCCTTGCTCGCTGCGGTCTTGATAGCCCGCCATTGGGCCAGTTCGGCGTCCAGAACGCGCGGAAAAATGAACGTGAAGTAGAGGCTTGCGCCATCTGGATAGGAATGGCTGACATGGCACATCACGATGCCACGGGCTCCCGGTCTTGGTACATGGGCCGTAATCGCCTGCCTGAGTGCGGTTGTCACCGCATCATAAAGTCGGTCCAGATTCGTCCAGCTGGTTGCAGTCTCGAGCGTGTCGACACCAACGCCATGATCGAGCATCGGATCGCGCAGATACGGGGCATGAAACCGTCCTGCAAGCCATGACCGCGCCGGCCCCTGGCCGACATTGACACCACCACAGCTGCGCACAAGTCGCGCGAAATCACGATGTGCTTCATCGCATAAAGGGCCTTCAAACAGTGCGATGAGAGCGCAAGTCTGCCCGTCCAAGCGACGTGCTGCGAGGTACTTTCTGATCAGCCAGTCACCAATCCGCGGGCGCTGTCCTGCAGCGCGCCAGGCACGAAAAAAGCGGGTTTCCTCGGGGTCGGACAGACGCAACATGCTGGCCTCTATCCCACTTTGCACGGCAAGGCGGATTGCGCGCAGACCACCAGCAAAATCTGCAAACAGAAAGCTCGCCATGCGCCGCGCACGGGGCTGGGTGTGAACCCGCACCGAAGCTTCAGCAATCACGCCAAACAGTCCTTCGCTTCCCAGTATCAGATCCTTGAGGCGTGGTCCGGCGGCAGAGGCTGGAGCCGCTTCGGTGTGCAGAAGTCCACGTGGGCTGACGAGGAGCGCGGATTGGAGCCAGTCGTCGGCGCGGCCATAGCCATTGGACTGCTGCCCGGCCCCGCGATGGGCGATCCAGCCCCCCAGTGTTGAGTACTCAAAGCTCTGCGGGAAATGCCCCAGGGTAAGGCCCACGGCGCCCAGCGCCTGTTCGAGCGCAGGTCCCCTGATACCTGCCTGAACGCGCGCAAGCCCTGACATCTGATCGATGTCGAGCACCGTGTCCATGGCTGAAAGGTCAAGACAGATGACTGCCTGGTGGTGTCCGCGTTGGGGCGTGACCCCGCCTACCACACTAGTGCCGCCGCCATAGGGCACGATGGCAATGTCGTTGAGTTCGGCCCATTTCAGGATGTCATAGATCTGTTCCGTGCTTTGCGGAAAGACCACCGCGTCCGGTGCCAGCGAAAGATCGCCTGCGCGCAGGCAGAGCAGGTCCGGATAGGAGCGGCCCCGGGCATGGTGGATGCGCGCCGGGCTGTCCTGGTGCACCTGGTCGCTCTCGACGATGCGGGCAAGTTCCTTCAGGGCCGCCGGCGCAAGACGCGCAGCAGGCAGAACGACATCTGAAAGCTGTCGGGCAGGCGTTGCCAGAAGACTCGGCATGCCGAGTTCGCCGGCAAGCCAGGCCCAGACGGCATCGGCATCAAGGGCCGGGTCATGATGGGTCGTCTGTCCCCATCCATTCCAGCGCAGCTGCGCGCGATCACGGCTCATTCGTCCTCCTTGCGCCGCCATCCGGCTTCATGCATCGGGCGAGGATAACACCTGGCTCGGTCCCGTTCCCTGGCATCTCAACAGCGCACCCGCAGGGCCTGGGGCAGAATCTCGAACGTGGCCGGCAATTGGCCTGCGACTTCTCCATCAACCTCGATCCGCACAGGCCGTCCGCGGGTTTCGGCAACAGGCGCTGCCAGCACCTTGGTGGCGCGCGTCGTCCGTACCGCCGGATTGGCAAGATGTGTCCCGGAATAGATCTGTCGCATGTCTGATAGCGCCCGCCCGCCGGGAACAGCCTCGATAACAAGCACGTCAAAAAGGCCATCGTCGAGTTTTGCGTGCGGCGCGACATGCATGCCCCCACCGAAGAACTGGCCGTTGGCGAGAACTAGGGTCGAGAGCGTGGTGATTTCGTCGATGCTGCGGTCAATTCGAAGACGCACCTTACGGCCGCGATAGGTGAGTAACGCGCGCGCCGAATGCAGCGCAAATGCTACGCGCCCGCCAAAGCGACGCAAAAGTACGGATTCATTGACGGCGGCAACGATGTCTCCCGACACGCCCGCCGAGGCAATATTGATGAAGTGACGCACGCTTGTACCACCGCCTGCCGACACGCAGGTTACCCGTCCAATATCGATCCGTCTTGGCTTGGCGTGCTTCAGATGGGCGATGGCAGCGGCAGGTCCGGCCGCGATGTCAAAGCTTTTACGAAAATCGCCGCCTGTTCCTGACGTGACAAAGCTGAGCACCGCATCAGGCGCGATGGGCTCACCCTGTTCAAAAAAGCCGTTTAAGGCTTCATTGATCGTACCATCACCGCCGATGGCGACGATGTTGTGGACCCCCTCGTGCAGGGCCGCGCGTACGAGGGCGGTCGCATCTCCGCGTGCACGGGTGGTGACGCTCTGCACCTGCGGAAAGATTTCGCGCAGTGCTGTATTGATCTGTGGCCAGTCGCGGCCTGTGCGACCGGCAGCGGAGCGGGGATTGACCACGGCAAGTGCGTTCATGCGTGCGGGTCCCCAAGGCGGAAATTGCGACTGAGGGAGGCCCGTTCCCGGCTCTGACGGGCCTCGTCCCAGCCCAGCTCGGCGGCCATGAGCCGGACAACCGCATCAAGTGTCTGTGACGACGGTGCGCCAAGCTGACCAATGCCCGTGCGGCGCATCACGACATCTTCGAGGGTGCGGGCCATTTCGTGGCGCACTGCATAGAGGATCTGGGCGCCGATGTCGCCGCTTGCCGCTATCGGCTTGAGCAGCTCCGGAGCCTTTTCGCCTGGACGCAGTACCTCGTTGAGACGTGTTCCGTACAACCGGGCGAGATGAGGATGACTGAGACCTGGCCAGTCGCGTGCGCAGTTCGCCAGAAACGTATCGATGCGTGGTATGGAGCCTCCCGGAAGCGGCGTCTGCGCCGTGGTGCAGGGCCGCAGCGGCCGCTCATACTGTGGGGCCAAGTAGTCGACGATCTGCTCGGCAAGCCGGCGCGACGTCGTCCATTTGCCGCCCACTGCCGAATACAGCTGAGCGATGCCATCGGTCTTGCCATGGTCGATGAGCTCAGACCGGCGGCTTGCGCCATAGGTGTCCTGCGCCTCACCATCGGCCACCAGGGGACGCAGGCCAGCATAAAAATGCAGGACATCGTTCAAGGTGAGGTCTGCCTGCGGCAGAAACCCATTTACCTGA
>JAGWRJ010000266.1 GCA_028869725.1 Alphaproteobacteria bacterium
ACGATGCTGTTGCGAACAATGTTCTGGAACCGTGCGGCACCACCGCCAGCTATCCCAATCTCTTCAGAATCGCTGCCAAGATCGAGGCGAACAAGTCCGCCAAAGCTCAGGCAGGTGGCATGACAGTTTCGATTTGGGATGCGTCGGCATGCATGAACGACATGAATGGCGCGCTGAAGCAATTAATGTCCGACGCAGTCAAGTATTACAAGGCCACATACAAGGCCCGTCCTGCTCCAAAGCTTTGAACCTACCCTGACATGAGGTCGTGTCATGATGCTGCATGATAACATCGCGCTCCACTCGGGCCAGAGTGGAATGCCATGCTTCTTGAGACGCGCGCGCGCATGGCTACGTGTTCGGCGCTGGGCGAGATTCATTCTCACCACTGCAGCCAGTACCGGCATGGTGGCGATGCCGGCCAGCGCAGGCCTGCATGCTCCTGGGAGCGGCCAGATCGCCTTCTATGGCGACATTGGCAATATCGTCAGCGAGAACAATCCGCTTCTTGTGCGACCATCTACCCTCCTGCTGGCAGAGGACGGATCCGTCGCGCTCATTCATCTGCAATGGACCGGCTGGGGTACGAGCCGCGCTCTGGCGACCGGCGTGTGGAGCGCAAGTAGCTGCAGTCCGAGCTGCGCCACGGGCACGCTCACGAACAGGCCGGCGCGCCTGATGCTGTCGCGGCCGGGCGTCGTGGGCGGCCACCGCGTGTATCGCTGCTTCCAGATTACTCCCCCTCACCCGCAGCGGGATATTGAAGACCATGCCTGCATCCGTGGGCAGGGAGGCGATGGATATGAACCGGTCTCCGCACCAACACGATAACGCGCATGAGGCTGCCTCAGGTGCGAACGCGATGATGAACCCAGCCATGCCAAAGCACAGGAGGAGAATCATGAACGTACATAAAGCGGCCCTGGGTTTCCTGGCGGTTGCATCATTCTGCGCAAGTTCAAGCTTCGCCAAGCCGAACACGTGGACCATGATACAGACGGGCAAACCCTTTGTGGCGTCCTACCCCGGTGCTTCCCTTGATATTATCGGCATCAAGCTCGGCATGAGCGTCGGCGACGTGGAAAAGGTGCTCACTTCCCATTATCACACGCCGCCGCAGTCCCAGATGACGACAATGCCCGTTGATTACAGAACCATTTTCATGAATTCACAGAACTACACCCGTTCGCTTACATTCCGCAGCAAGTGTCAGCAGTTCTCTTCCAGTAAGTGTGACATTATCTGGGTATATTTCGGAACTCCAGCGACGGGAAACTCTGTAATCAAGGTGACGCGACAGCTCAGCTATCATCAAGGAACCGGCCCTACCGTCCAGCAAAGTTACGCCACCCTCGACAAGAAATACGGACCGGAATCAGCGCCAAGTCGCACCGACAACGGATCGACGCTTTATTGGGTTTTTGGAAAGCGCGGACATGTGAGTTCGTGTCCAAACAAAGATTGCAGCTGCGGCTATAATGAAATGCACATGGTGCCGAAGAACCTTGTGTCGCAGGATGAGCTTGTATGTGTTATGGCGAGCTTTTCCGGCAAGGATTATTCCGTAACCATACGAAGCCCCGCCGCTGAATATGTGGATGAGTTGGCGGCAAAAAGGGAGGTTCAGGGGGTTGGGATTGCGGCGTATAAAAAGGAAGTCCAGGCGCATACTCCCCCAAAGCGGGTGATGACGCCAAAATTCTGAAAAGCGTGGCCCTTTCGCCGGCGCCAACCAGTCTGACGCGCGAATAGAGCACCGTCGTCTGTCATTGCGGCCAGATGATTACCTCCACGCAATCTGCCGCGCACGCAAAGCGGTGGATTGTAACTCCAACATCTGAGTTCCATCGCCCCGATCCTTGTCTGAAGCCGGTGGTTCCTGGCGCGTATCTGCGCCTCGGTCTTGCCCGATCGACGCACGCATGCAAGCCTGAGGCCGCAAATGGAATCGTCCGCGCTCATGAATGCCTCTACCCCTAAGGCGGTGGTCGGTGATATCGGCGGCACCAATGCCCGTTTTGCCATTGCCGATCTTTCGACACCCTCCGCGCCGCGAATTTCTGATGTCGCCCACCTGCCGTCGGCCGACTATCCCAGCCTCGAAGCGGCACTCGCCGACTATCTGGCAGGCCTGCGCACACGTCCGCCCGTGGCGGTACTGGCTGTCGCAGGTCCGGTGGATAACGGCGAGGCAGTCCTCACCAATCTTAGCTGGCACGTGCGCAGCTCCGCTCTGGCGGCTCTCGGATTTGCTGCTGTCAGCGTAATCAATGACTTTCGGGCGCTTGCCGCCGCCGCTGATGCACTGCAGGAGAGCGATCTGGAGCGCATCGGCCCTCATTTGTCACCACCGAAGGACGCTACCATTGCCCTGGTTGGTGCCGGCACCGGCTTTGGCGCGGCAGCACTGGTACGCGAGCCGGGCAAGACCATCGCCCTGGCCGGTGAAGGTGGCCACATCGGCTTTTCGCCGGAAGACGACGAGGAGGACGCAATCCTACGGGTGCTGCGGGCACGCTTTGGCCGCATCTCAATCGAGCGCATCGTCTCCGGACCAGGCCTTGTCAATCTTTATGCTGCCCTTGCAGACATTCATGGCGAAGCAAATGATCTCGATGATCCACATGCCATACTCGCCGCTGCAGCGCAGAAGCAGCACCTTGCAACGCGGGCAGTCGAACGTTTCGCCGGCATCTTCGGTGCCGCAGCCGGCGATGTTGCACTGACATTTGGTGCACGCGGCGGCGTCCTGCTGGCCGGCGGTCTCAGTGAAGCCATGCTCGGAATCCTCAAAGCCGGCTCCTTTCGACGCCGCTTCGAGGGCAAAGGCAGGCTCGCGCACTTTGTTCGAGCCGTACCGACCCATATGATCAAGCGCGAAGATGCGGCTCTTCTGGGCTCCGCACGCCTCGCGGAGGCGCTGCACCCACGGTAAGACTTTGCACCGGCGGCTCAGGATGGTGGCGCACGGAGATACCCTTGCGCCATAGCCTGAGGGCCTCAAGATGAATTCCACCCCAGACCTTCAGCCCGAGAAACGGAAAGGCCATCACTGCCTTCAGGAGTTCACGATCGTTCAGCGGATGATGCTTTGCGACGAATGAGGTCGCGATCAGCGTTCCGGCCTCGTCCTCACCTCTGATCGCAAGGCGCAGGACCTCGTGCGGCCGCCACACTTCGAACCGATAGCGCATGGCCATGTCGAGAAAGGGCGAGACAAAGAAACGCTTGTCGATTTGCTGCCGTATGGGTTCGGCGTCGTCCGTCACGGGCAACAGATAGGAGTGACGCTCGCCAAAGGTATTGTGAACCTCGTAAAGCACCGCGGCGAGACGATTGTCGCGGTGATGACAGTAGTAGACGGTCAACGGATTGAAGGCGTAGCCGAACACCCGTGGCATGAACAGCATGCGAATCGGCCCACCCTCCCAATTTAGTCCGGACGCACGAAGACGGGCTCCAACCTGCAGGCACAGCGGCGTTTCACTGCCATCACCGTGGTCACGCTGACGCAGGCAAAGGATGTTGAAGCGGTCGACCGCAAACAACCTCAGCTGGCGTGCAATTGCCTCGAGCTGGTCGAGTTCCAGCAGCAGCATGAATACCGAATAGCGTAAGGCATGGCGTTTGGGCCGCTGGCGCAGATGGCGCACCTCACCACGATAGAGTGCACTGCTCATGCCTGTTCCAGATTGGTTGCCGATACGAAGATCCGGTCCGAAGGATTTTCGATCTGCCATGGCCGGCGTACTCCGCCCATCTGTTCTGCTGCGGCCAGACCTGACTGCAAGCCGTCCTCATGGAAGCCCGCGCCAAAATGGGCTCCTGCAAACCAGACATTACCACGGCCCTGCAGCGACCAGATACGCCGCTGTGCCGCAATCGCCGCCCGATCGAACAGCGGATGATCAAAGACTTCACTGGCAAGAATGGAGCCCGACCTGGGCGGCCGCACCGGATTGAGGGTGACAAAAATATCGCCGCCCTCCAGTCCTTCCAGGCGGTTCATCCAGTAGCTGAGACAATGCCCTCCATTGCCGTCAGCGATGTAGTTCCAGCTCGACCACACGGCGCGCCGCTTCGGCATCAGACGGCTGTCGCGATGCAGAACTGCAAGATTGCGGGTATAGCAAAATGCACCAAGGAGCGCCCGTTCAGCCGCGCTCGGAGCCTCGAGAAGGCTGAGGGCGGTATCGGCATGGGTCGCGACAAGCACGCGATCATGGCGCACGGTCCTGCCGTTGAGGAGTGCAAGATCGACACCGTGCTCGCTGCGCCGCAGGCTCTTGACTCCCGCGTTCAGCTGCACCTGGATCGGTCGGTCCGACAGAAGCCGCGACACATAACTGCGCGCGCCTCCTTCGACGGTGCGCCATTGTGGGCGGCCGCGCAGGCGCAGCAAGCCATGATTGTCGCAAAAGCGAAGAAAGGCAGCGGCGGGATAGGCGCCTACCTCCTCGGTCGGTGTGGACCAGATCGCAGCCGCCTGCGGCAGGATGTGGCGATCGCAGAATGTCCGCGAATAGCCCTTGCGTTCGAGATACTCCCTCAGACTTGTTCCCTCGCGCTCCAGGCGGGCAATGTCACCTGGTGCGTGGCGATAAAAGTGCAGGATATCGCCGATCATGCGCCAGAAATCGGGGCGGACAAGATTCGTGCGCTGGGCGAAGAGACCACCAAGACCGGTGCCGGAATATTCGAAGCCGGGCATCGACACGGCAAAGGACATGTCTGACGGGCGGGTCGGCACGCCAAGGCGCGTGAAGAGCGCGGTAAGATTGGGATAAGTGCGTTCGTTGTAGACGATAAAGCCCATGTCGACAGCAAGGCTGCGCCCTGCAAAAGGCACGTCCACAGTGCAGCTATGGCCGCCAGCCCGCTCACCGGCCTCGTAGAGCGTAACCCGGTGCCGCTCGGCCAGCAGCCAGGCCGCCGCGAGCCCGGAAATTCCTGCCCCGATCACGGCAATATTCTTAGGCGGAAGGGCTTGGCTCACCAGGGCCTCTCACGGTTAAATGGATCCGATACGCCCCACCGCCAGCGGCAGATCATGGCCCGGTCAGGTGATCCGCAGGCGGCGCGGCATCGTAACAGAGGTCATGAATGTCGTTCTGGTCAGCTCCTCTGCACCCCCTGGTGCACGTCGCGTCCGCCGCAGCACCGCGGCACGGGCGCGGCCAGGTGTGAGCATGGCGATCGCGCCAGCCGTTCCGGACGTCGATCATGCCGCCAGCATCCTGGCGATTGCGGCCCGGCGCGATCGTACCGCCTTTTCCGGACTGTTCACCTATTTTGCTCCCCGTGTGAAGACCTATCTGCTGCGCCTTGGTGCGAGCCCAGCCCTGGCCGAAGAACTGGCCCAGGAGACCATGCTGACAGTGTGGCGCAAAGCCGGTCTTTATGATCCGGCACGCGCCGGCGCTTCGACCTGGATCTTCACCATCGCGCGCAATCTGCGCCTTGACGCCGCGCGCAGCGATAAGCGTCGGCAGGCCCTCGGTGATGCACTCGAAGCTCCTGATCCCGAACCCGGTCCCGATGCGATCGTGGCCGCAGACCAGCGGGAGGTGCGCCTGCGCGCAGCAATCGTGGATCTGCCTCCCGAACAGGCCGAAGTCATCCGCCACGCCTTTTTTCACGACAAGGCCCATGCCGAGATTTCTGCCGAACTGGGCATTCCTCTTGGTACGGTCAAGTCGCGACTGCGCCTGGCCATCAACCGTCTGCGCCAGGCAATGGGCGATCTGACACTGGGGGATCTGAAATGACGATCCGCCATCACCCGCATGAACTGCATCTGACACAGCTTGCCGCCGGCCTGCTCGATCCGGCACTTGGGCTGGTGGTCCAGGCCCACGTTGATCGCTGCCCGAGCTGCGAAGCAGATATCGAAGTCCTGACCGCGACTGGCGGTGTTCTGCTCGAGGATCTGCCGCCCACCGCACTTGGCGAAGAGGCCCTTGCCCATACCCTCGCCCGCATCGATGCGCCGGAGCCGGTATTCCCTGCTTTACCATCGCTGCGCCGACACAGGATCGCAGGCGGTATCTGGTACCGGCCCCTTTATCACGGCGCCAACGGCGCGCGGGCATATGAGCTGAATGTGCCGGCAGGCCGGCAGATGCCAGAGCACAGCCACAGCGGACAGGAATGGGTCTGCGTCCTGCAGGGCAGCTTCGCGGACAGTACTGGGCGCTATGGCGAAGGTGACTTCGTCGAATGCGGTGCGGAGATTGAACACAGCCCCAAGGCCGATGCCGACGAGGATTGCCTGTGCCTCATTGCCAGTACCGGTCCGATGCGCATGCGTGGCCTTGTCCCTCGTGCCTTCCAGCTCTTTCTGCGGCTCTAGGTGGCTGCCTGCATGATCCGACCGGAGCTGGCCAGCGTATCCCGGCCGTCTTTGGAGCGTAAGCACTCATGAGCAGATGGGCTATCGGATACGGTGCAACCGCATTTGCCTTCCTCGTCCTTGACGGCATCTGGCTCAGTGCTGCGGCACCGACACTTTATCGCTCAGCTCTCGGACCGCTGCTGTCGCAGCGTATCCAGGCTCTTCCGGCCGTGGCCTTCTACCTCATATATGTAGCGGGTATTGTCGGCCTTGCAGTCGCACCGGCGTTGGCGATGACAAATCCCCTTGCTCCCGTGGCTCTGGGCGCCGGACTGGGCTTTGTGGCCTACGCCACCTATGACCTCACCAACCTTGCCACGCTTGCCGGCTGGCCCGCGCGCATTGCGATCCTCGATATGGGCTGGGGTACAATTGCGACCGCGCTTGCGGCCCTGGCGGGATTTTTGGCCATGACCCATCTGGCACCGCTGTCATGAGCGCGGCTCTTAACTGCACAGCACTGCCCGAGGCCCCGCTCACCTCATTCAGAGCACCTCTGCGCCGCGTCCTTGAAGGGATATCGGGCCGGTGGACCACCGGGCGACTTGACCTCATCATCGCTAATGCAGCGCGGATCCGTATCGAAGGTACACGCCCTGGCCCATCTGCGGTTCTGCGACTTTACAGGCCCGGTTTACTGCGCCGTCTGGCCTTCGCAGGAGGCATCGGCTTTGCCGAAGCCTATATCGCAGGGGAATGGGACACGCCGGATCTGCCAGGCCTGCTTGAAGCAGTCGCACGCAATTTTGATGGCACCGACATGCTGCACGGCGCCCCGCTCGTCCGGCTCTGTGGTGCGATCCAGCACTGGTACAATCGCAATTCACTGTCCGGTGCACGGCGTAACATCCAGGCGCATTACGATCTGGGCAACGACTTCTACAGCCGCTGGCTCGATCCATCGATGACCTATTCAGCCGCAATATTCGAGCCCCAGGACACAAATCTCGCCACAGCGCAGCATCGCAAATACGTGGCACTGGCCGAGCGCATCGGCTTGCTGCCCGATCATCACCTGCTTGAAATCGGCTGCGGCTGGGGCGCGTTCGCCGAATACGCCGCAGCCGAAGTCGGCGCCAGGGTTACCGCCGTTACACTCTCGCCGGCGCAATATGAGTATGTGCAAGCACGCATCCAGCGCGTCGGCCTCAATGAAAGAGTTGAGGTCGCCCTGATGGACTATCGTAGCATAACCGGCTGGTACGACCGCGTTGTCTCGATCGAGATGATCGAGGCGGTTGGCGAGCAATATTGGCCGGTCTATTTCCGCAAGCTCGCCGAAGTGCTGACACCGGGCGGTATCGCCGGCATCCAGTCGATCACCATCGACAATGCACGCTTCAGTCACTATCGCAGACGTGCCGACTTCATCCAGCAGTATATTTTCCCCGGAGGCATGCTTCCCTGCGAGAGCCGCCTTGCCGAAGAAGCGGCGCAGGCGGGCCTTGCCTGGAACAGCATATTCCGCTTCGGCGATCATTATGCGCGCACGCTGCAGCTTTGGGCCGCCAATTTCGCTGCCGCCTGGAACGACATTGCCGAGCTTGGATTCGACGCGCGGTTCCGCCGGCTCTGGAGCTATTATCTGGCCTATTGCGAGGCCGGATTCCGGACGCGGCAGATCGATGTCATTCAGCTCGCGCTGCGGAAGATCTGAAATTCCTGGTGCATCTGAGACGCCCGATGGGCCAAACCCGCACCCGCCGAGACATGGGCCGTGTCATTCCAAAGAGACACTTTGGTCCCACCAAGGGTTGTCACCTTCCTGCGCCCATTCACCTGCCGCAGATCTCATCCCTGGCTGCACTCAATGTCCGGGTGGCAGAAAGCCCGCCCCCGTGGTCGGAGGTGTGAATCCGGAAGAGCCCTGTGCCGAAGGGTGCGTCCTTTTCTGATTACTTTGCGTTCCTGCCTGTTGTGACGCGGCTGTCTGAGCTGGCGGCACATATCCGGGACCTGTGACCGGTGGCCGGAAACCGGAAGACCCCGGTGGCAGCGGATTTGCTCGGGTCTGCTGTTGCTGCCAGGCGGCTGAACCCTGCTGGACTGTGGCTTGTCCGGGCGGAACAAAGCCGGGACCTACGGACGGCGGCACATATCCAGGACCTACACGTGGTGGTTCGTAGCCGGACGACGCCGGCGGTACGTAGCCGTTTCCTGCCTGTGGTTCACCACCATACCCACGACGTCGCTGCCACCCCTCCACTGCCCTTGGGTCCCTCCATCTGTCACGAGCATCGTAGCCTGGCTGCGGTCTGCGGCGGCCATAGCCCACAACGCGCATACGAACGATGGCATGGTGCAGCTGGCTGAACATCACCAGATCGAGCATGCCGCGTTCGGCCCGGGCATACTGGACGAATTGCTCAGCATTCACGCAACGTCGTCCGTCGACTGCGGCGATCAGATCACCCTTGCGGACACCAGCCCTTTCAGCAGGTCCTCCCGCAATCACCGCGTCGACGATAACCCCGCGCAGATGACTATTGGGATGACCGATTACGGCCAGCATATAGGGCGTGATCGTCAGCACTTTCATGCCCATCACCCAGGGCTGGAGCGCAGCCTCGCGCCGGAATTCTTCGTTGGCGCGTACCCACGCTTCGCTGCCTGGAGCTACGGGTCCGCGGACAGCGCCTCGCGGCCCGTTCGACGCAGCGGCGCCGCCACCGGGAGAGGCTACGGCAAAACCTGCGGCCGACCCAGGACCCTGATAATGTGGCGATCCCGGCGTCAGTTCTGGCGCATCGACGGTGAAATCCTGCGCCGCAGCGCCAGACACGCGTATCCGCCCCACGGCGAACTGGTCACCCATCGCGTCCGATACCACGACGTCGTAAAGCATGCCGGCCCGCACATCCTTCTTCGGGATGAACAGCGAATAGAGCTCAGTTTGCGACTTTTCCTGCGCCAGCGCCTGGCAGTCGTGCGCACCCGGTCCTTCAGGGACGAGCATGACCATCTCGATATTGGAGAGGCCGGTCTGCTGCGACGGAAACATGATGTGCAGCGTGACATCGCGCCCGTTCGGACTCTGCCCTCGACCTCCATTATGGCTGCGCAGCGCATCCTCAGAAAGCGCGCGACGCCCCATGTTTTCGATGTCGGTATTCATTGAGGAGTCGCTGCCGACATAGCCTCCATAAACCCCGCCGCCCGCGCGGGCGCCGAACGTACTCATAACGACAAGTGCCAGAAAAAACCCGTACCATGTCTTCGACATGACGTGTCCCCCACAGTTTCGCCGCGATACTCCGCCGGTCTTGCCCGGCAGTCCCCCGATCACGCACGCTGCGCGAATGCCCCGTTATCTTTCCGGCTATGCGCAGCGTGACATAAGCCTAGCACTATCCTTAGAGGCGAAGAAGTCCGGCGACGTCGTGCAGGATTGCGAAGCAGTGCGGGGCGTCAGCGAATGGCACAGCGCGGAAAAATTTCGCGCTCTTCCAGACACTTGGACAGATGTAGGTCGTGTGTCGGCCTCAGCCGCGTCGCGCATACCCGTCAGCAATCCGTCGTCACCGTGCCGGACAGCATTGTGGCGCGCCTTCAGGTTCGCACGGACGCTATGGCGATAGCCAGCGCAAGGCTTTGGGCGCAGGACGCATTCGGCGTCCTGCCCGCAATTACTTCATTGTCGGCATGACGAAATCAGGGTTCTGACGCACGCCACCTTTGGGCCAGCGCTGGGTCACGGTCTTGATCTTGGTCCAGAAGCGCACGCCTTCGGTACCGTGCTGGTTGACATCACCGAAGGCTGATCGCTTCCAGCCACCAAACGTGTAATAGGCGAGCGGCACGGGAATGGGGATATTGATGCCCACCATGCCCACCTGAACGCGCGAGGCGAATTCGCGCGCTGCATCCCCGTCGCGCGTAAAGATGGCAACCCCATTGCCATAGGCGTGTTCCGACGGCAGCGCGATCGCGTCCTCGAAGTCTTTGGCGCGCACCACCTGAAGAACCGGACCAAAGATTTCTTCCTGATAGGTCCGCATGGCAGGGGTGACACGGTCGAACAGCGACCCACCGAGAAAAAATCCGTTCTCGTAGCCCTGCATCTTGAAGCTGCGACCATCGACCAGGAGCTCCGCGCCTTCTTTGACGCCCATGGCTATGTAGTCCATCACCTTCTGACGATGGGCCGCGCTCACCAGCGGGCCAAAGGCGGCATCGGGGTCCGTGGACGGGCCGATCTTGAGCGTCTCGACCTGGCGTTTGAGACGCTGCACGAGCGCGTCGGCAACCTTGTCGCCGACAGGCACGGCAACCGGAACAGCCATGCAGCGCTCACCGGCCGAACCAAAGCCCGCACCCATGAGATCATTGGTGACCTGGTCCAGATCTGCGTCCGGCATGATGATGGCATGATTTTTTGCCCCACCCATGGCCTGTACGCGTTTGCCGTTCGCGGTACCGCGGGCATAGACATACTGGGCAATGGCCGTCGAGCCGACAAAGCTGACCGCCTGAATGTCGGGATCATCAAGGATGGCATCGACTGCCTCCTTGTCACCATTGATCACCTGCAGCACACCGGCCGGGCCGCCAGCCTCCATGAAGAGTTCGGCCAAGCGCAAGGGTACGCTCGGATCTTTTTCGCTCGGCTTGTTGATGAAACAGTTGCCGCAGGCGATGGCGACCCCGAACATCCACATCGGGATCATCGCGGGAAAATTGAACGGCGTAATCCCCGCGACCACACCGAGTGGCTGGCGGATGGAGTAGACATCGATCCCCGGCCCGGCTCCTTCCGTGAATTCACCCTTCTGCAGATGGGGAATGCCGCAGGCAAACTCGATAACTTCAAGTCCGCGCTGCACATCGCCACGCGAATCGGCGATCAGCTTGCCATGCTCGCTCGAGAGCATGCTCGCCAGTTCATCCATATTGGCTTCGATCAGCCGCTTGAACTCGAACATAACCCGGGCGCGACGCTGCGGATTGACGGAAGCCCATTTGGGAAAAGCGGCACGGGCGTATTCAACCGCCTGACGGACTTCGCTTTTGCCGGCAAGCGGCACCTGCGCCTGGACCGTACCCAGGCTGGGATCGAATACCTCGCCGAAGCGCGCGGTTGTTCCTCTGACTTTTTCCCCATTGAGGAAATGATGCAGCTCTCTCATGAACGCCTCCAGCCGGTTTCTGACGCGGTTCGGCCGGCGAGGTTCGCGCGCCGTGCTCGCGAACCGGGCGACCCGGTACCTGTGATCTCAGTTTGAGGAGTATAACAACAGCCTCTACCCTGTCCGCAACCACCCCCATGTCGCACCACGGCTGGGCGGCTCTGGCCTTCAGGCCCCGTGCTAAGACCCGCCGGCCCCTGTCATGGCCTGGTGGTGGTGCGCCCGAGCGCCGCCGCGGGCCGCCCCGTCGCGGCTGATCTTCAGCTGCCGCGCAGACGTCGGCTGCCGCAGTCTGCCCGGAGAAACTCGCGCGGGCGAAGGGCCGGGCGCATGGCGAAGATGGGTATCAACCCAATTGAGGATCGTGCGCCAGACAAGTCTGCGGTCGAGATCACGCAGCAGCATGTGATAGCCATGGGGAAATTCAACCACGGTCGCCCGCCGACCGAGCGCCGCGATCGTGTCCTGCGCAGACTTTTGGGGAATGATCTGGTCGTGTGCTCCGTAGAGGTAGAGGATCGGCGGTGGCGCAATGAGGTGTTCTGGCGCCCGTCGCGCTGCATCCATGAGATTGACCAGACCATAGAT
>JAGWRJ010000267.1 GCA_028869725.1 Alphaproteobacteria bacterium
GGGTGGTGCAGGCGACGTACTCGGTTACGGAAGATCTCAATCTGGTGATCGGCGGTCAGTTTGGCGTCGGGCCGGCCAACACCGAATTCGGCGGTTTGCCACTGCTCGCATCCCTGCCGGTCTACGAAGAGCAACCCAAGGAGGTCTATGTGCAGCTGCGTCAGTATTTTTAGACGGGCAGCCGCCCAATGAACCAAGTGGCGCCGGGATCGGGAGGAGAGCCCCGGGAGCGGCACCGGCCCTGGGACGGGCTGTGGCGGCATGGTCCCGGTCTTCGCATGCCCTCAGGCCCCCAGGAGCGCCAACCGGCTCTCAGCCGGGCTGTCGCCTTACGCTCAAGCGCATTGATGCAGGTGAAAGGGCAGGCCTTCCGGTGACGCGTCCGGCCTGGACGGCCCGTGGGCCTTCGAAATGACAGGGACTTCCGGATTTGCGTCCAAGGCGGGTGGTAGCGGCGAAGAAGCTGGTTGACGGCGCGGCCCGGGGTCGGCATCTATCGGGGTGTTGCGGCATCCTGCCATGAACAGCCGGATTTACGTTGGGACTGCAAACCGCCTTAAGGTATTGAATTGCTGGTATAATCGGGGCGTGGCGCAGCCTGGTAGCGCATCTGCTTTGGGAGCAGAGGGTCGCGTGTTCGAATCACGCCGCCCCGACCAATACCGGACCTAGGGAGTACACATGCGCGCGCGTATCTACAAACCGTCCAAGACCTCCATGCAGTCGGGGCGCGCCCGTACCAAGTCCTGGCTGCTGGAATTCGAGCCGGAAGCTCCGCTCACACCTGAGCCGCTTATGGGATGGACGAGCAGCTCGGATACGAGAGCGCAGGTCCACATGTTTTTCGAGACCAGGGAAGAAGCCGTTGCCTATGCGGAAAAGCACGGCATTCCGTATCAGGTGTTCGAGCCGAGGCCGCAGCCACTCAAGCCCAAATCCTACGCTGACAATTTCCGCTTCGATCGCAAGATCCCGTGGTCGCATTGAACCCTGTCGCCGTCACGGCGGCGGGCGTAAGATTAAATTTCAGGCCCCGTAGCTCAACCGGATAGAGCGTCAGCCTTCTAAGCTGAATGTTGCGTGTTCGAGTCACGCCGGGGTCGCCATCTGCGCCTCAGCTCCGCAGCACTCAGCGCGCGTTCCAATCTCTATCAGGCATCCGCCGCCAATACTTCCGGTCCGCCGTGGCAGGAGTTTTGGTAGAGCGGAATCCGGATTGAACAGGCCAAAACCGGGCAGGCGCTCAAAGCGCCGGTCCGGTCAGCCCCATCTCGCGGCGAATGATGGCGACGGGTACGAGCCCCGCATTCATGAAGGCATCGTGAAACCTGGTAAGGTTGAACGCCTTACCTTCCTTCTTTTCGAGATCCGAGCGCAGCTTAAGAATCTCGAGTTTGCCGAGGGTATAGGAGTAGTACTGTGGATCCGAAGTACCACGCTCGGCTTCGCCAGGCGCCGCAGCGGAAGAGACAAAGCACTTCTTCTCCATCATCTGCGTGGCTTCGGTCAAAGTCATCTCTCCAGTATGCATCCTGATTGCCGCGATCAGCCGGCAGTCACGCAATAGAGCCGCGCCAAGCTGCACGAGCCGCAGCTTGGGACTACCGTGCCCCAGCCCCTCATCCAGCATCATCTGCTCACTGTAATGGGCCCAGCCTTCGGTGGTGCTGTAGGAATGCGCCATCTTGCGTGCCAGTGACCACTCGGGATTGGCATGAGCGAAGAGATATTGCGTGAAATGGCCCGGCAATGCCTCATGTACCGACAGGATGGTGAGGAAGGAATGGTTGAAATAGGAAAGCAGCTTTTCCTGCCGCGCCTGAGGCCAGGCCGGATCAGGTGGCGTGATAAAATAGTAGACCTTGGTCGCATGGGTTTCGAGCCGCCCGGGGGGATCCGTCTGGCCGAAGATCACTGCACGCGCGAAGGGAGGAGTTTGTGCCACCACGGGAAGTTGCTGCGATGGCAATGTCAGGATGTGATGCTGCTCGATGAACGCCTGCAGATGCGCAAGCTGCTTACGCGCGGCTGAGACCAGATGCGCCGCATCGGGGTGGTCAGCAGCGATCTCGGCCATTGCACGCGACGGATGCCGCGGATCGACCAGTTTCTCGGTTGCGAGATAGGCAGCGTGATCCCTGGCAAACTGAACCTCGCCCGCGGCTAGGACCTTCGCCAACGGAACATCAACCATGTCGCTGGCCAGCAGGCGCTGAAGATTGGCGCGACCCAGCATGAACGAGCCATGCGCATGTGGCTTCTGTGCGATAAGCCAGCGTTCAAAATCTGTGGCCGCAGCAACCGCGGACGTGGTGGACTTGGTCAGGTTCTTCTGTAGCGTGGGATTCTTAATGCCAACGAAGGCCTTTGGCACATCTTTGTTTAAGAAACTGATTCCGCCTTTCAGGTTGGCAAGCGCCATATCGATGAAAACAGGGGGCATATCTGTCAGATTGTGCCTGGCAACGGTTAGCATGGCTGGGATTGCGGCTTCGCGGGCAATCACGTCCTTCATGCGCTTAGGTAATGGCGCGAAATTGCGATCTATAAGGCCGAAGACGGCGTAGGTAAGAAGATTGACATAGATGCCGGGATCGTGCCGCCAGTGCTGCACACTCTCGTCTTCCAGAAGCTGCCCGTCGATCTGCGCCATCAGAACGTCGCGGTCGTCGCGGTCCATCTGGGAGAGGGCAGCGCCGTTGACGGCGTGCAGCTTCGCCTCGGTTTGTTTAAGTCGCGCGATCTCTCGGGCGTTGGCGGTGGCGGAAACGTCATCGAGATCGGCGTCGTACTGATGAACGCCGGTTGCGGTGGCGTCGACAGGATGCGCCTTCCACTGGGCATTGTAGTAATCCCGCACAATGGCATGAAAGGCTACGGTAGTCGAATTGGGTGTGGCTGCTTCTGCAGAGCAGACCAGAAGGGTGGCCGTGCAAGCTGCGATAAAAATTGCGTGTAAACGCATGACGCCCATTCCCCCACATTGTAATGTTGTGACCATGACATCCCTGCCGCACGCTGACAACGTCATTTCACACACGTAAGCCTTACCCGCCCCCCAACTGACGCTGGGCTCTCGATGTCAGCCACACCCCAGGATTTGCGTCCGCCGCAGGATTGACCATCCAATACTAGACAACGTTTGAGCGGGATAATGTCGCTGGCACTCAGCGCGCAGCCAATATTGCGTCCAGGCTGTGTGGTCCGGATCCCACTGGTACCAGATGGGGGAAGCGCTGGCCGCCGTGATAGGTAATCTCGACCGTGCGGACGGACTTGTTCTGCTCGACAATAAAGGTAAGCGGCTCAGAGTGGGTGACGCCCCAATCAAGTGCGCGCTTGAGGTCCTTGGTGGTAAATTTGGTACCATTCAGCGCGAGAATTTTGGTGCCGACCGTCAGTCCGGCGTCAAACGCCGGGCTGCCCCAGAGTACTTGGGTCAGCTGCTCCTTTTTGTCGACAGTGAAGCCAAGGGAAAAACTAAAGTCGGTGAATTTATCCATGTGTTCCGTCGATTTTTCAAACGGGCTTTCCACCGCGGTGTACACCAGCTTGTAACCGCCGCGGACAATGCCGCCCAGCGGTGCGCCTTTGCCAGGCTCATAGATGTGCTGCTTGAGAAAGCCGGCCCAGTCATAAGGCACAACCTCATTGAGGGTGTGCACGATGTCGGCGAGGGTATAGGTGCGGGTAACATACGAGCCATTGTCCATGCCAAAAAAGAGACGGGCAAAATCGTCAAGGGATTTGCGGCCATGGGTGAGTTTGCGGATCAGGGTATCGGCGTCGAGCCAGGTCAACTGCCCCATGGAGTAATAGTCCTCGGACAGCTGATAATTGCGCCATGGGATAGGTGCGCGATGGGCGATGACGGGATCGTTGGTGGTATCTTCGACCGAGCGCCAGGCGTGACCGACATGGTGGTCATAGGTGGCGGCGGTTAGGGCAAAGGCGTCGAGAGCTTCCTGATGGGTCCAAAGCCCTGACCGGGCGGCAAGGACAAAGCCCCAATACTGCGTCTGGCCCTCATACATCCATAACAGGGAGTCGCGCATTGGTACGTTGAAATTAGGAGTCCAAAGGTCGAAGGGACGACGGAACTTGCCGTTCCAGGAATGGGTGTATTCGTGGCTCAGCAGATCGCGGGCGGCAATCGTTCCGTTCCAGTTGATGAAGTAACCCGGAACGGTACCGTCCTCGCTGGAGCGGTGATGCTCGAGCCCCTGACCGCCCATCTGATTACTGAGGGACAGCAGAAAATCATAATGATTGTAGTGATGTGAATCGAACAATTTGTAGGCCTGGCTGACGAGACTGCGATGAGCACGCAGTTCGGCAGGTGTGATCTGCAACTGGTCGGGGCTGTCGGCAAACACGTCGAGATGGACTGGGGTGGTGTGTCCCGAGGGCGTTAGATTCTCGCGCAGATAGTAGCGCCCGGCGTCCAGCGGGGAGTCCACGAGCGTATTGAAGCTCACAGGTGCAAACTGAACAACGCCATTCCGGGTTGATGTGGTGGTAAGGGCCGTCGCGTAATGCCAGCCTTGCGGCAGCTTGACGCTGGCCTCGGCTTCGATGTCACGGCTGAAATATCCGGCCGGGTAGAGCGCCACGTCCCACCATTCGAGATTAAGCATTGCCGGAGTGACGACAATGCGCCCTTCATCACGGGTTACCGGTGACAGATATTGGAAGGAAAGTTCGAGCGTCTTGGCGCCATCAGGTACATCGACGTCAAACGCATAGACATGCACTGGATCCCGCGTCCAGCGTACGAGTTTGCCATCGGCATGGATGACGAGGCCGGCAAACTTGTCGATTGGACCGGACGGGTTGTGATTGCCTGGTATCCATTGCGGATACAGCAGCGTCATGGGGCCGGGGCCGGCCACCGGTACAGTTTCCTCGACCCGGAAAATATGGCGGGCAAGATCGGTCGCATCGACATGAATCGAAAGCGTACCAGGATAGGCGACATCGCGTGGTGCCGGAATGGGGGCAATCGGCGGCGCAGGTTGCGGGCCCGGGACGGAGGCTGGCGCGGCAAGCGCAAGACTTGCGGTTCCCAGAAGGAGAACGGAGCTTGCGAGCAGGGATCGTGTGCGCATGGTGGCCCCCTTGTCACTGGTGCGTCTCATCGTGCCCGGTTATGAAACCAGTCGCGATGCAGGTCTACTGCGGAGCGATCCCATCTCACGGCGTCGTGATAATCATTTACCCTGAAAGCTGGGCTCGCGCTTTTCGGCAAAGGCGCGAACTCCCTCGCGCACGTCCGTTGTTGGATTGGCGATCATCACGGCAAAAGCCGCATCGTTTAGGGCCCGTTCGAGTGTGGAGTCGAGACCATGGCGCATCATCGCCTTGGCCAGGCGCACGGCCAGCGGCGCCTTGGCGGCGACCCGGCGGGCAAGGTCCAGCGTATGGGCACGCAGGCTCCCTGCTGGCACCACTTCGGTAACAAGGCCCAGCCGTTCTGCTTCGGTTGCACTGTACGTCTCGCTCAGCAGCGTCATCTTGAGCGCTCGATCGAGGCCCATGGCGCGCGGGAAGAACCAGGCACCGCCTTCGTCCGGAAGCAGGGCGAAGCGACCAGAGGTGTCACCGAGTCTTGCGTTGTCGGCGGCGATGCGCAGATCGCAGGCCAGCGCAAGCGTTAGCCCACCGGCCACGGCCGCACCATTGATCATGGCAATGACAGGCTTGTCGATACGGTGCAGCTTGGCGATCACCGAATGCATGTTCTCGCGCATCTCCTGCGCATGGCCGAGTTGGCGTTGCATATAAGCTGCGTGCTCGCCGTCACCACCGCCGATGTCACCACCGGCGCAAAAGCCGCGGCCTTCGCCGGTAATGATCAGACAGCGCAGCGCGTCATCGGCGACATAGGAATCAATAGCCGCCATCAGTTCACGGCACAGACGCGAGGTATAGGCATTCATCGCCTTGGGCCGATTGAGTACAATCTCGGCGATCATAGGTTCCGGTCTTTCGAAGCGGATATCGTAGAATTCCATGGACGTCCTCCGTAATGGTAATCACTGGGTGGTTGAGTAATGGGCCATAGGCGATAGACGAAATAACTCCAACTGGGACGATCAAGTGCCGATGCTACTTGAGCGAAGGCGGATATCGTTGATGGTGTCGCAGGTCTGCCTCAAGCCTCGGGCAGCCCCGCCCAGACTGGCCCAGGGTCCGCCTCCGCACTTTTGAAGGGGGCTGCTTTCGGCTGTTGTGCGCAAAGGTACGTGCCGGGTTCTGCGCCTCGTGAGGCACAATTGGTGACCTGAGGTAAAAGCCGCGGCTACGGCTTGGCAGTATCGCCGAGCCCCAAGCAGGATTTTCTGGCACAAATTCGCCAGCGCGGCGCGCATCGTCCGCCTCCGCCTCTTTCTGATCGCCGGGGGTTATGGGACCATGTGCGGGCAAGGAACACAATGGAGGATGCCATGCAGGATGAGGTTCTCTACGAAGTGCGCGAACGCGTCGCGATCATCACACTTAACCGTCCAGATCGCCTCA
>JAGWRJ010000268.1 GCA_028869725.1 Alphaproteobacteria bacterium
AGGCGCTTTAAAGAAGACAAGCCAGTGCTGACGCGGCTGAGCGGTGCGCAGGCGCAGAGGGTGCTGGCGGCGCTGGGGCCGTATCGCGCGACGCTGGAGCCGGAGCGGCAGCATTTGCTGGGGCTTTACCGGCCGGTGGATGTGGCCTTCAAGGTGGTGGGCACGGGGTCAGTGGGATTGCGGGACTACTGCGTCTACTTTGAGGGGAATGGGCCGGGGGATCCGCTGTTTTTGCAGGTGAAGGAGGAGGTTCGGTCAGCGTATGCGGCGTATTTGCCGGAGGGGCAGGCGACGCACGCGACCGGGCACGAGGGGCGACGCGTGGTGGACGGGCAGCGGGCGATGCAAATCGTGAGCGATCCGCTGGTGGGGTGGACGGCGATGGGCGGGCGCGACTATGTGGTGCGGCAGTTGAACGACCACAAGGGGTCGATTGAGATGGAAGACCTGAGCGGCGCGGGGCTGGGGGCGTTTGCGGAGGTGTGCGGCGAGCTGCTGGCGCGGGGACATGCGCGGTCGGGCGATGCGTGTGTGCTGGCCGGGTATCTGGGGCGGTCGGCCAGGTTCGATGAGGCGGTGGTAGCGTTTGCGGAGGCATACGCTGACCAGACTGAGGCGGACTGGAAGGAACTGGTTGGGTGGCTGAAGAGGACTGGCGGTGGGAATAAAAGCAATTAGAACGAGTTTTTAGAACAGGTGTATTCCGAATGAGGCAGCAGCCCCTTCAACTGGCTCAGGATAGGCTTCCTTGACCTCTGCGGCACTGCCGCGGCGAGCCGCAACTACTCACACCTGATTGGGCAGACGACGGGCGCACGGCAGACGACGAATTCGATGTCGAGCACGCTCACGTTCCATCCGCTGACGGACAATGTCGCGTATATCGACGGATCGAGAGACCGCGACAGCTACGTGCACAGCTACACCTGGATGTGAGCGCAATCTGCGGAAGAACACACTGCTTGATATCGCCTATTTGGGAAACCATGGCCTGAAGCCGTTGCAGTTTGCCAACTGCAACCAGAAAGATCCGCTGAATGGCTTTGCGCGACCTATCCCACATATGGCGACGTGACGATTGCTCCGCACGAGGCGTATTCGCACTGCGACGCGCTGCAGGTGCGCTACGAGCAAAGGATAGTGGCGAGGCTGACGCTGCTGAACTCGTTCACTTGGCCTCATGCGCTGGACAATGCTGGGGGCATCGCTGCAGTCACGGGCTGAAAATTCCCCGGGTTGCTCTTGACAAGTATTGCTGCGGAGGTGTACTTACGTTAATGTATTATCGATAATATACTTTATTTGTATTTCTTCCTTTTTGCACCGCTTTTTGGCGCCCCCTGGGCCTGACCTGCATTCAGTCCCCTTAAGTAGCATGTGGTATCTCTCATCGCTTTGAGCACGCAGTACCCCTTGCATTGGCTAGCCACCGTCCGAGAGTGGCACGAGTTTCAACGGGCACCACGACATTGTCCGAATTCGCATCAGTTTGGAGGCAGCACGATGACACGAATCTTCCAACGCATCTTCTCAGTAGTTGCAACGCTGGCTTTGGCGGCGCTGCTTGTCCCTACATCTTTCGCGCAGGAGACCCGCGGTATGATTTTCGGCCGGGTTGCCGATCAGACGGGCGCGGTTGTTCCCGCGGCGCAGGTCAGCGTCGTTAGCAATGACACCAACGTCACCACGCGGCTCGCTACCAATAGTTCGGGATACTACGAGGCCCCGTTGTTGCTTGCGGGAAACTATACGGTCAGCGTCGAGGCCAAAGGGTTCAAGAGCGTGACCCATACGGGCATTGTGCTTGCCATTGGAGCCCGTCAGCAGGTTGACATGACTCTTGAGGTGGGCACGGCCGACCAGACTGTGAGTGTGACGGCCAGCACCACGATGATCGAGACCGACCCGCTGTCAAACGGGTATGTCATCGATAGCCGGAGTCTGCATGACCTTCCGGTCCTCAATGACAACTCCACGCTGCTTGCGAAACTGGCGCCCGGCATTCAGAGCAATGGCGGCGCGGATGGCTATACGAACCCTGCCTTCGGGTACATTGGCACATCCTTTTCGACTGGCGGGAACGTGGGCGGCAATGATTTCACGATTGATGGGATGCCGAACAATGGCAACATCCGGCGCGTCTCGGCGCAGCCGCCTGTGGATGCCGTAGGAGAGTTCAAGGTAACGACCGACAACTTCGATCTTTCGACCGGACACACGAGCGGTGCTAGCTTCGCGGTCAGCACCAAATCGGGCACAAATGATTTTCATGGATCGCTGAGCGAG
>JAGWRJ010000269.1 GCA_028869725.1 Alphaproteobacteria bacterium
GATGCGCGCTTCCAGCTCGTGCCGAAAGATGCGGCTGGCGGCCAGCAGCTCGCGTTCCGGTGCGAGCGGCGACAGCCCGGCGGCGATCAGGTCGGCATTGATGAAATGCGCGACACCCGCCACCTGCGGCAGGTATTCCAGCGCGAAGGTGGTTTTGCCCGCGCCGTTGGGGCCGGCGATGATCCAGCAGGTGGGCATCATGCGCGCATCGCTTCCGGCTTCTCCCATACCGTGCCCTGGGTGGCACGGATGAAGGCCAGCGCCTTATCGGGGCAGATCGCCCGCTCACGATCGAAGCCTTGTGCCTGGACGCGCGCATGGCCGTCGGCCAGCAGGGCCGACTCGATGGCGGTTTCGAAAGCGGCTTCGCTGGTGCGCTTCATGCGTTCCTCCCCAAGACAAACTTGGCACGCTCGCGCCGCAACATTTCGTAAGGCGTCATGAAACGCACATTCAAGCCGACGCAGACGTTGGGTATCTTGATGCGCTTGACCGAGTTTGCGGGCACCTCATGGCTCACCACGGTTTGCCTGCGTGCCAGCGCATGTGCGATGAGATAAAAATCCGCCCTCTGCAGGAAAGTATTAATGGCCGCGGGGTCGTACTGCTGCCCGGTGATCCAGGTGCTCACCGCGCCGAATTGCGCGGCGACTGGCGCATCAGTTTTCAGGAACATGCCATTGCCGTGATCGCGCACCCATTTGGTGAGTTCGTCGTCACCCGCGGCGATCTCATCCTCCACCTTGTCGATGCTGCCCACTTTTCCCGCGGCATGGTTTTCGATCAGCCACTCCCAGAAGGCAGGGCAGAAGTCCAGGCCGTAGTGCAGATTCTTGGCTTGGATTAGTACACTCGTATCGAGCAGGTAGGTCATAGCATCACTCCCAGCTCGCGTGCGGCCTGATAGAGCGTGGCGGTCTTGCGCACGCCCAGCAGGCGGAAGGCATCCTGAAACAAGGTCTGGCCCTCCAGCGCGCTGCCTACCAGCGCCCGCGCAAAGCGCTTGCCGGTGCGCGCGCCCAAGGTCCGGTAGAAGTCCCCCCCGCCGCTGGCGCGCTCCAACCTGTTCAAGCGTTCGACTTCCTGGCGGTAGTGTTGCCACAGCGTTGCTTCGTTGATGAAGCCTGCGTCGAACAAGCGCCGTAGCGCGACCAGGCTGCTGACCTTGAACAGCCGCGCCAGACGCTGAATCTCCTGCTCGATGGGTGCATCGCGCTGCGCCGCCTCGCGCAGGGCGGTCAGCGGCATCAACAATTCCGCCGCCACCCGGTTGCACCAGCGCTCAATGGCCTGTTCGGGCACGCGCCCGGCCTCTGCATCCGATACGCCGCTTTGTCCCAAGGCCAGATGGGCCAGCTCATGCGCCAGACTGAACATCTGCGCTGCCTTGCTGTCGGCGGCGTTCAGGAACAGCAGGGGTGCCAGCTCATCGGCCAGCGCGAAGCCGCGAAACTCACCCACATCCAGCTTGCGATGGCTGTTGGCGCCCACGATGGAACTGGCCATCACCAGCACGCCGGCATCCTCGGCGCGCGCGATCAGTTGTCGCAGGGCCTCGGTCCAGGTCGGCAAGGTCTGCCGATCGGTGACCGACAGGCTCAGCGCGTCGCGCAGCGTGGCGGCCACCGTCTCGGGTGCGTCGTCCAGGTGCATACGGCCTACAAAGGCTACTGGCCGTAGCCCATGCATCTGTGCGTACTCGCGAAACCAGTCCTGTCGCTGCTGGCACAGATACAGGGTGTCGAGCAGGTCGACGCTCGGCTCGCGCAGCGGCGCATCGCGCAGAGTTCGAAAGTCCGGCACCGGCAGTTTCAAGCGAGGTGGCTCGGGCAGGAAAAAATAGCCGAACGGCGTATGGGTGAGCCGGGCGAAGTCCTCCAGTTGCCTCAAGGTGGGCTGCGCGTCGGCAGTCAGCCACAGAGGCCACTTGGAAAAGCGTTGCGTCAGGTCAGCATCATCCAACCGCGCCCGCGCGGCGGCCCAGCGCAGCACCGGGATGGAGGCAGGGACGAAGGCACTCAAGCTTGCATCTCCTCCAGCGGGATCTGGCCGGTGACGGCGGCAGTTATGAGTGCAGAGCGCCGTTCAGTCAGCAGATCAAGTGAGGTCTGGATCTCAGAGCGAAGAGGCTCCGAAACATCGAGTGACTGCCTTATTCGGGTGCAGATTTCAATCTGTTCATCACCTGGCGGGACGGGAATCTTCATGTTCGCCAGTTGCTCACAGGTGATGGCGCCCTTGGTGCTGCCCGCGCCATCGCTATCGCTTCGAAGAAAGGCGTAGGCGTGCCCCAGCAGGTAGTACAAGAATTCGGTATCGAGCTCCTGAGTGCGTGGCTTAATGAACGCGAGGTGCTGGTTGATGGTGGCCTCTATTCCCATCACTGAAGCCATCCCTCGTGTCTTTCCTTGTCCAGTGATCCCCACAAGCACAGCGGGCGGCTGAATCGTGGGCAGGTGACATTCTCGAAGGGCCGCCTCGGTCACGAATCGACTTGCGTTCGTGGCGGGGGACACGTTGACGACGGAGCTATTCAGCCAAGGGTAGCCCTCGTCGTCCCAATAGTCGGCGTTCTCGACCGAGGGAGTTGAGCCATTGCCAACAACGGCCAAGTACTTGATCGGCTGAATCTCCCAATGCGCTGGAATCTCGCCCAGCCATTCGTGGCCGGAGGGTTTGAGCGGGGCGTGGGGGTCGAGGCCGCGGGTGACGGCGCGGCTGATGAGGGCGGCGCGCTTTTCTTCCAGCAGCGCGAGCATGCGTTCCTTCTCGGCGATCAGCCCGTCGATGCGGGCGGTTTCGCGGTCGAGGTAGTTGGCGATAAAGGTTTGATGACAAATATGAATCTTCGGGAACGGGAGATTCTTGACCTTATCAGCGTTCAAATTGTCCTGCGTGTTGCTACTTGCTTCTGCCACTAGCAGAGGTTGAAGGTGACGCAACCACCACTTGACGAAAGCCGGATCTACATGAATGCCAAACTCAAAACCTAGCAATGCTTGGTTGATGGTTGCCGGAATTGCAAGCTCCGCTACATGCCCCATGCTGGCGTACATGGAAAAGATGAGCGTTCCCGGTGGCATGATGCGTAGACGCTTTGATGCGATGCCGCTATCTGTGATCATCTTTTCAGTCGCCGTAACCCGTGCCTTGGTGCTCATGTCACCAATGGAAACCCATGCGACTCCCTCATCGCCGTCCGCCCAGTAATCATCGTTATTGGTGTCTGGTGTGCCTCCGGAAATGAGGCCGGACAGAACGTGCTTCAGCCTCGGTGTATCTCTGTGCGTATTCCCGGTAAGGGCAATCTGTCGGCTCACTCCGTCACCTCCCGCAGCAACTCCAGAATCCGCTGCTCCACGCCAGCCAGTTCCGCATCGATCTCGTGCAGCGGCCGCGGCGGCAGGTACTGGAAGAACACGCGGTTGAAGTTGATCTCGTAGCCGACCTTGCCGATGCCGCCGTCCTGCTCGTCCAGGGTCTCGCGGTCGATCCAGGC
>JAGWRJ010000270.1 GCA_028869725.1 Alphaproteobacteria bacterium
CGCCTTGAGGTCGATGGCCTTGGCGCTTGGCTGGATCGCACGCACCCCATCGCCATAGGCGAGCCATTCGCCACCGATGCGCACCGCGCGCGGCGGAAACACGTCATGAATTACGTTGCCGACGAGATAGGTGGCTGGCGTTTCCACTGCGGCGTGGTGCCCTGCGATGGCGTTCGGTTTTACCGTCCCCGTGCCTTGGGCATCGGGTGTTGAGAGTCAGCGCCGACTCGTTGCTGCGCATGCATTGGCAACCAGGGCGCCATAGGCCATCAGCGCGCGTATCCTCTCGAGCGAGGTTTCTGAGGGTTGTGCCCAGGGCGCTCGGCCTCCTGCACCTTTTGCGCCCGGCGGGGGTGCTCGGTCGCCTGATTTCCGTCAGCAATCCCTTGACAAGCATGGCGTATTGCGCACGCGCCCGCACATGCCGCAGCACGGCGAGCGAGATCTACTGCCACAACTAGGGGCCCGCCATGGGTAGAACAACGCCCACACTCAAGTTTCGCAGCGGCCCAGATGGAATCCACCTGTTCAACCGCATTACCGGTTTGAACCTCTTGCTCGACGAGATCAGGGCGCCTGCGACGTCCTGGTCCGTCGCACCCCGTCAGGTATCCGTAGCCTTGACGAACCTCTGTGATCTAAGCTGCGCCTACTGCTACGCCCCGAAGCATCGCGCACGCCTCGACAGCGCTCGCCTGTGCAGATGGCTAGATGAACTGGATGCTGAGGGCTGCCTGGGTATCGGCTTCGGCGGCGGCGAACCCACACTACACCCGGAGCTCCCCGACCTCTGCCGTTATGCCGCTGAGAACACCGGACTGGCCGTAACCTTCACCACGCACGGACAGCGCCTTGACATGCGACTTGCCGCAGACCTGAAAGGGCAGGTGCATTTCGTGCGAATCAGCATGGATGGGGTGGGTGACACCTACGAGCTCTTGCGCGGAAGGCCCTTTCGTTCCTTGCTTAGTCGCTTTGAAATAGTCCGCCAGCTCGCGCCATTCGGGATCAATTTCGTGGTCAATGACCGCACCTTCCCCGACCTTGATGCCGCGATCACCCTTGCCTCCGAGGTTGGGGCGGTGGAATTTCTACTTATCCCCGAACAGCCTGTGAGAGGCCGCGGAGGCATCGACAGACATACAGCTGCGGCCCTGCAACGATGGGTGAGCGTCTATCGGGGACCGATCCCGCTGAGCGTGACTGAAGCCGGGGCGGATAGGATGCCCACATGCAATCCCATGCCAGGGGAGAAGGGGTTACGGGCCTATGCACATATCGACGCATCGGGGGTGCTCAAGCGCTCCTCTTACGAGGATGCGGGGGTGCCCATCGGTACGGACGGAGTGATTGCGGCCATCCAAGTGTTGGAGTCAACCGACGGAGATGAACGATGAAGGTATGGCACAGCTATGGATCGGAGCATTCCATGAATCTGGTCATGATCGGGCGGTTCAAGGATGTGCGAAATGCCGAAAAGGCAAGGGAGTTGATTGGGAGCATCACTGAACAGGTGCGCGCCGAGCCGGATCACTACGAGCGCAGCCCGCATCCCGAAAATCAAAGGTATACCGACGCGATGCTGGAGCTACTGACGTCCTCGAATACCCACTCTATCGGCCCGACGGAACTGGAACAGTTCCTCTATGACGTCCATGTCGATGTGCGCGGAAACGAGGTCATGATCACCACCGATGAAGTCGACGTATCGGCTTTCCTCAAGGTTCTATTGGATAAGGGTGCTCGGGTCGAGGTCTACTCAGCCCACGACTATCCCGGCACCGGCCACGGGCGAGGCGGTTGAGCACGGAACGGAGTCCCCATGCCATCACTCAACTGGGATCGGTTTGCGGCTCTGCCCGGCGCCACGACGACGAACTTCGAGATGCTGTGCCGGGAGCTCGTCCGCCGCCATTACGGGCAGTATGGCGACTTTCGCGCCTTGGCCAATCAGCCGGGCATCGAATTCCACCTGAAGCTGCATACCGCCTGTGACCTGGGTGAACCGGGCCGCGGGTATGGGTGGCAATGTCGCTGGTACGACGCTTTGCCGAGCGGAAGGCCCATAGGCCACACACGGCGCCAAAAGATCGAAGAAGCCTTGGCGAAGACCGAATCGACCTTACCTGAGCTGACGGATTGGGTGCTTTGGACCCGGCACCCCCTGACCGAGGGCGACCAGCACTGGTTTTTCGGCCTATCGACACGGATGCGCCTTGCCTTGAAAACCGCTGCAGATGTGGAAGGCCTTCTATGCGGCCCTGCCGCGATCCTGCGCGAAAGCTATTTCGGCGAACTGGTCCTCACCCCTGAACTGCTCTCTGAACTCCACCGCGAGGCGGTCGCCCCTATCCGTACTCGTTGGCAACCAGAGGTCCATCAGGTCGTCCGCGCTGAACGTGCGCTTCAACGGATGTTGGGTAGCGTCGATGCCTGGTCGCATCTTCCCTCCCTCTCGGAGCGCCTGTCAGCGGGGGCCGCAACCGTCATCGCCGATCTCGCCACG
>JAGWRJ010000271.1 GCA_028869725.1 Alphaproteobacteria bacterium
ATGGGTTGGCACACCTTCCAGGGCATCGCGCGTCCTCCCCGCAAATGCCCAATTGTGTCACCCATGTGCCCGGAATGAACTGTCACCCATCTCTCAGGAAGGGCACCGAATGCCCTCTGGCGCACTCCAAGGCGGCCAAAATTCTCTGCCAAGTCGACTGCATTGTGAAGGAGGCACCCTGCCCTATGCAAAGCGCATGACGGTATTTCCGACGGTATCGCGGACCAAGCCAGGAAAAGGATAACGTCGGCCCTCTGACCGCATTGGGGCATGAATGTCAAACGACATCCGGAACTGACCCCATTGTGGGGGGCAGTTTTCCATGTCGCCTGACACGGCCTGCAAGGAGCGAAGCGGAGGAAGGCTGGGGACACCCCGTCGAGACGGTTTCGCAAAGGTCGGCGCGCGCCGCGCAAAAGGGAGTGCCGCCCACCCCTTCCGGGGCAGCAAAAGTAAAATCGGCCCGCTTTCGTGGGCCATAAAAATCTCTTGCGTGAGGGATCGTCACTGGAACGGCCGAGACAGGCGCAGCCAGGCTGGGGGTGTCAGCCCTAGAGCCCGGCCCGCAGGGCACACCGCAATTCTCATCTCGGCCACGGCGTGCATCGACATCGGCCACATTTGGAATAACGGTTTCCCCTGTCCATTTTCGGTAGGGGATGGCACTTGGCTTCTGGGAGCTGGCGAAGTCCTCAAAGAGGTCACGCTCCGCCCGGTTGATCCGTCCAAAGTGTTTTCATGGCTTCGAGGGCTTGCGGCTTCGCACAAAACGAACAGCCGCTTTCACGGGGGCGCCGAATCCGCGCACGCGCGTTGGGCGGAGCCCAGGGGCTTAGGAAGAAATAGTTTGTGCGGTTACGATCCAGTGCGTCCCGGTTGAGGCGGACAACCTCCAGAGCCAGATACGCACCGGCGAGATTCGATACAAAGGCGAACGGCGCCAGCACCTGGACGCCCGCCGCACTCGGCAGGCGCTGCTCGGCGCAGCGTTGCTTAAACAGACTGTCGAACGCCATTCCCACGATCGCGGCTGGATCGAGATCGGAATGAACGCGGACGATCTTTGCCGCGATCGCGGCGGAGACGAAGCCCTGGGCGATATCTTCGACGGAGATGCCGAGGCCCTGCGCTATTTCCCGCTCGCGCGCGGCCTCGTCTGGAATGTGACGATAGATGCAGGCGAGGCAGGCACCGCCGGTCGGTTGGCGATGCGAATGGACGATGATTTCGCGAATGTCTGTTGTGGAAGCATCGACGACTTCCAGTGGCATGTCGGCCTGGATCGTTCGCCGCACGCGCCGGCTGTCCGTCGCCACGATCGCGCGTTTGACACGGCCACGGTCGCGAACGAAGTCGCTGAACGACAGAATATATGGTTCCAGCATCAAGTCCGCAAAATCTTGCCGGGCACGCGCGGCTAGAAGCGGCGCCTTCGGCGCATTGATGTCGCTTTCATTGAAGTAGAGGCAGCGATTGGCATTGCCCTGACCCACGCGCTTCGGATCGATGACCGGCAATGTACCGACCGCGGGGATGTGCCGAAGTGCGCGAAGAAATCCGTTGCCAATGGCGCCAGCGCCGGCAAGGGCGACATCGGTGAATTCCAGCGGCCCATCGAGCAGTTCGTCTGGAATGCCCAATGCGCCGAACTTCACGACGAAGGGGTCCCGAACCGGCGAATAGCCTGCCTCTTCCATTCCCAGCAGCCGATGCAGGATCGGCGCGGCGGCGTAGCAGCCGGCAAAGGTCATCCTGAGTCCGTCGATTGTTCGTTCTGCTGAGCTTGTGCTGGGCTTTGACGTCGCGACCGTAAGGCTGGTGTCGTCGATATGGACGTTTAGTTTGTCCGCAGCGCGACCATCCGGCGACCGGCCGATAGCGACTTCAAGGTCAGCTTGCTCCGAAGGCGTGGCAACGCGGACAGTGCGTTCTAACTGCTCGGTCAGTTCTTTCGCGAGTCGGGCCGAGGCCGGATCATCCGCCGCCGTGATCGCGACCGATCGAGTCAAACGCTGGGCGGCGTCTTCCGGTTCGAGCCGAAGGACGGCGGCCAACATGCGTTCGTTTTCTTCACGCGCGGTTGTCATCGACAATCTCGAATGCAGCAGAGATGATTTCCAGCTCCAGCCATCGGTCGCTCGCCGTGAGGTGGTAGAATTTCGCGTCGGAAACAAAATTCTCAGGCGTCGTATGCGATGCGAAATCCGGTACGACGACCGATAGCCCGCCCTCCCGCCGAACCACGGCCCAATCGTCGTCGGCAATCGAATGGAATGCTTCATACGGATGCGAGTGGACCTGTGCAGCGAGCCTCAGCTTGTGCGCGCGCAAATGGGCCATCAGCGTGCTCATACCTTCCGGAGGGATACGGAAGCGATCTGCGCGCGCCTCTTGAAGCGGGAGATAGGCCGCACAGATCGGCGGCGCATCCGACGATGAGGCGCGAGGCGCCAGCCAGAGTACGACGCACTCCTTGTTCCATCGGCCGGCGGCCCGCAGATGGGCCAGCGTGTCGGCAACGACAGAATGTGGGCAGGTGTATCTGATCATTTTGCAAGCCTCCGCCAACCGCGGGCGATCTGCATGGCAATCCCTGGAATGTTCATGCCGTCTTGGCCGCGGTAGTTGTCCCAAAGATCGTTCAGATGGCTGCCATGCGTGTGGTATTCGCGGGTTCCGCGCATACACACAAAGGGCCGGCCTGTGCTTGGATGGGGACCGTCATGAATGATGTCGCCGAAGTGCGGCGGTGCGAGGAACGACCCGTCCGGGTTCAGAAGGTCGATGGCCGGCGGCAGCTCGTCCCAGGAGTCGCAGCGCAAGCGCAGCCGCAGCGGCCGTTTATGCTGCACCGTAAGATCCAGCACCGGATAGATGCGGGAATGAATTTCTAGGCCGACGCGCGCCGCTGCCTGGTCGGACAGCTTTGCAACGTCAGCCTCGAAATTGGCCTTGGCAAGCGCTTCATGCACCGCCGCCGCCCTCATGCTTGTGGTATTCGATATCCACCACGCAGGACAGCTTCTCCTCCGCGAAAGTGCGGGAGGGATCGAGCTGTCGGTCGCCCACCTTGGCGACCCAATCGGTCGTGTTGGTGATCTTGAGGGCGTCGGCCGCCAGTTTCAGAACGGTCGCGATTTTCTCGCGCGCCTGCACTCGGCGGTACCCATCTTCATCGGGATAGGTTCCGTCGGGCGTGATGACAGCAACACCCAGGTAGTCGATTTTCTTGTCCTTATCGTCGGACGGACGGTCCTTTTCGAGGACAGCGATGTGCGACATGGCACGGGCCTTTCTATGCCGGCCGCGGAGGGATTCCACAGCCCGCCCCTCATATAGTGGCCACTTTCTAGCTATTCAATAGCTGTCTTTCATTTATTTTGCGTTGACTTTATACCCCAATTTGCCTATATACCGTGCGTACTGGAGGAATGAGATGAGTCCAAGCAAACGCACCATGACCCTGAATCTGACTGATGCGGAGATGCA
>JAGWRJ010000272.1 GCA_028869725.1 Alphaproteobacteria bacterium
GCGAACTCACCTCACGAATTCTGACGGGGTGGATTGCGTATGACATTGGCGTCGAAGCGCACGTACGTGATCATCTGAGGTGAAGTCCTTACAATTGAAGGATCTCCATCGCCCGTAAGATGGGGTCCCCGCGCGAGACTCGATCCTCTGCGGTACCACGAGAGGCACCACGAAATAGGAGCAGCGGTGATTCCGAGGCCGGCGGGACGTGATATCGCACGTTCCTAGCAGCCTGTCGGGCTTAACCGATTGAAATACGCGATAATCATTGCGGTTTCCTCGCGATGGTGGAATCGATGAGCAACTTTCGGCCGATCAATCGAGACACCGGATTCTTGTTGCCCCCGTCGGTGGATGAATGGCTGCCGCAGCGACACTTGGCGCGCTTTGTCGTGGAAGTGATCGATGGGCTGGATCTGTCGGAGCTGGTGAAAGCCTACCGCGGATCGGGCTCGGCGTCCTACCACCCGGCGATGCTGCTGGGGCTGATGGTCTACGGGTATGCGACGAAGACCTTCTCCAGTCGAGCGATCGAGCGTGCGAGCTATGACTCGGTGGCGTTTCGCTTCATCGCCGGCAACGAGCATCCTGATCACGACACGATCGCCACGTTCCGCAAGCGCTTTTTGCCGCAGATTCAGGCCTTGTTTGTCGATGTTCTGAAGCTGGCCCGCACGATGGGGATGCTCAAGCTCGGCACGGTGGCCTTGGATGGTACGAAGGTGCATGCCAACGCGAGCCGTCACAGTGCGCTTTCGTATGGGCATGCGAAGAAGATCGAGAAGCAGTTGAAGAAGGAAGTCCAACAGCTGCTGCGGCTCGCCGAGCAGGCCGACGGGATCAATACGCCCGACGGGATGTCGATCCCCGAGGAGTTGGAGCGTCGGGAACTGCGCCTGGCGGCGATCGCTGAAGCGAAGGCGAAGATCGAGGCACGGGCGGAGGAGCGCTTGGAGCGCGAGCAGGCCGAGCATCAAAGCAAACTGGCCGCTCGGGCCGAGCAGGAAAAGCGAACCGGCAAGAAGCCGCGGGGGCGCCCACCCGAACCGCCCGCCGGCGGGGTACAGGACAAGGACCAGGTGAACCTGACAGATGAAGACTCGCGCATCATGAAGGCCGCCGGTGGGGGCTTTGACCAGTGTTACAACGCCCAGGCGGTAGTTGCGACCGGCAGCATGCTCATCGTGGCCGCAGAGGTCACGCAGGCGGCCAACGACAAAGAACAACTGTTGCCAATGATCGAGAAGCTGCAGGGGCTGCCCAAAGAGCTCGGCCGCGCCAAGCGAGTCCTTGCCGACAGTGGATACTTCAGCGAGCGCAACGTCGAGCAGTGCGCGGCGGCCAAGATTGAGCCGTTGATCGCGACGGGACGCACACCGCACCATGTGAGCTGGAAACAGCGCTTTGCCGCAGCTCCCAAATCCCCGCCCGACTCGGCGACCCCGCTGCAGAAAATGGCGTATCGGCTGAAGACGCCACGGGGTAGGAAGCTGTACGCGCTGCGCAAACAGACCCCCGAACCGGTGTTTGGCATCATCAAATCGGTGATGGGGTATCGGCAATGCCTGTTGCGAGGGCTCGAAAGCGCCAAAGGCGAATGGAATCTGGTGACGATGAGCTGGAACATCAAGCGGATGTTCGCCCTTCAGCCCTGCTGATCCGGCATCACGACCACTCGACTCACCAAAAGAGCACATCAGTGACATGAATCCACGTTCACCACAGGCATCCGTCTGTTCAGCACGAATCGCCAGCCCGACAGGCTCCTAGCAGCTGGCAATCAGCGAGCCGGAGCCGCACCGAAAGTCTAGTGCCGCAGACAGGGTTCGGTGGTCGCTCCGGGACCGTCACCGCCGCGGCCGCTGCGCTTTGAAGGTTCAGCTCTACGAGCCGCTTGAGGAAGGCGGACTTTGAGAGCCCCAGCTGCACCGCCACGACACCGAA
>JAGWRJ010000273.1 GCA_028869725.1 Alphaproteobacteria bacterium
GGAGCTGTTTATTCCCAGATTCTGACGGAGATGGAACACACGGGCTGGCAGGCGCCGCGCCATCGCGTCTCCCTCTCCAAGCTGAAACTGGCTCAGATCGTGCTTGCCAACGGACTGGCCAGATGAGTTCAGGACGTGTCTACGTGATTGGCGCAGGGCTCGCCGGCCTTAGCGCGGCGATGCACCTGGCCGAGCTTGGTGCCACTATAACCCTGATCGAGGGCGCCAATCAGGCGGGTGGACGCTGCCGTTCGTATTTTGACGCCGCTCTCGACCAGGTCATCGACAATGGCAATCATCTCGTGCTCTCAGGCAATCCTGCGGTCAGCCGCTACGTGCAGAAGATCGGCGCGACGCAACTGCTGACAGGGCCCGAGCATGCGCGCTTTGCCTTCTTCGATACGCGATCCGGCGCGCGCTGGACCATCCGTCCCAATGACGGCCCCCTGGCGTGGTGGATCCTCGCGCCAAAGCGACGCGTACCCGGTACAAGTCCGCGCGACTATCTGTCGATCCTGAACCTTCTCATTGCCAGACCCGACGCTCCCGTCGAGAGCGTAATCAGCTGCCATGGAGCGCTGTGGGAAAATCTGCTCGCACCGCTGTTGCTGGCTGCGCTCAACACCGATCCGCGCACAGCATCAGCGGGTCTCGCAGCTGCCGTGCTCCGTCAGACCCTGTTCAAGGGTGGCAGGGCCTATTGTCCGCGCATTGCCACGCCCCATCTCGCCGATGCCTTCATCACTCCGGCGCTGGCCCATCTGGCGCGGCAGAAAACCCGCATTATTCTGGGCAAGCGGGTGCGCAAGCTGCAGTTCGAGGCCGACCGCGTCACGAGCCTGGAGCTTGCCGGGGAGAGCATCGCCCTCGCCCGAGAGGATAAGATCGTGCTCGCTGTGCCAGCCTGGGTCGCAGCCGATCTGGTGCCCGGGGTCTGCGTCCCCGATGCGTTTCGGTCCATCATCAATGGCCATTTCGCGTTGCCGGCGCCACCGAACGCCGAACCCATACTCGGCGTGATCGGCGGTGTTGCCGAATGGATATTCGCCTTTTCAGACCGGCTCTCGGTGACGGTGTCCGGCGCCGACCGACTGCTCGACGAGGATCGCGACAGCCTGGCCCGCCGCCTGTGGGCCGACGTCGCCCGTGCCCATGGCTTGACCTGTCCTCTGCCGCGCTGGCAGATCGTCAAGGAGCGCAGAGCCACGTTTGCGGCCACCCCTGAACAGGACCGTCGCCGACCTGGTCCGGTCACATCCTGGCGCAATCTGGTGCTTGCCGGAGACTGGGTCAGGACCGGGCTTCCGGCCACTATCGAAGGGGCATTGCGCTCGGGCGAAACCGCAGCACAGCTTATCCTGCGCGGCGATCGGGCTTAGGGACTTTGGTACTCCAGGGGCGTTCCGCTAAAACATCGGCGTTCCCGCGCGCAAAATTCGGAGACGGCAATTGGACAAGACCATGAGCGTGGAGCCGCAGGCGCTGGAGCGCGCAATTGACAGGGCCACGGCTGCGTTGATCAAGGATCAACGACCGGATGGCCATTGGGTCTACGAGCTGGAGGCCGATGCCACCATTCCGGCCGAGTATGTCCTTCTGGTTCATTATCTGGGCGAGGCGCCCAATATCGAGCTCGAACGCAAGATCGGCAATTACCTGCGCCGTATTCAGTCACCACATCATGGCGGCTGGCCCCTGTTTCACGATGGCGCCTTCGATCTGTCAGCGACCGTCAAGGCATACTTTGCCTTGAAGATGATCGGTGATGACCCGCAGGCGCCGCATATGCAGCGCGCCCGCCAGGCCATCCTTGATGCCGGTGGTGCGCTCAAGGCCAATGTCTTTACCCGCATTCAACTTGCGCTCTACGGTGATTGCTCATGGCGCGACACACCAAGCGTGCCGGCAGAGCTGATCCTTCTGCCGCGGTGGTTTCCCATACACCTGTCCAAGATGAGCTATTGGGCGCGTACCGTGATCGTTCCGCTCCTCGTGCTGCAATCCGAAAAGCCGATAGCGAAGAACCCGCGCGGCGTACACGTGCCGGAACTGTTTCTTGACAGAGGAAGCCGGGCGCAATCGCGGGCGGCCCACCAGAGCCGGTACTGGGCGGCTTTTTTTGGCGCGCTCGACGTCGCTCTCAAGGCCCTCGAACCGGTCTGGCCAAAAGGATTGCGCCGGCGGGCTATCACTGCCTGTCTGGCGTTCGTTCGCGAGCGGCTCAATGGCGAGGACGGTCTGGGCGCGATTTATCCGGCGATGGCCAACAGCGTGATGATGTTCGACTGCCTGGGCTATCCGCCTGATCACCCGGAACGGGCTATCGCGCGCAAGTCCGTCGAGAATCTGCTGGTGATCAAGGAGCACGAAGCTTATTGCCAGCCATGCGTATCCCCGGTCTGGGACACAGCCCTCACCTGCCATGCTCTGATGGAAGCAAATGCCGACACGGCACTGACGGCCGTGCAGCGCGGCCTTGACTGGCTCAAGCCTCTGCAGGTACTCGATCTCAAAGGCGACTGGGCCGAGTGGCGCCCCGATGTCCGCCCCGGCGGCTGGGCGTTCCAGTACAACAATCCCCATTACGTCGATCTTGATGATACGGCGGTCGTCGTCATGGCGCTCGACCGCGCACAAAGGACCATTGCTCCTGATCCCGACGCGCCGGCCGCGATCGCGCGTGGAGCCGAATGGATCGCAGGGCTGCAGAGCAAGAATGGCGGCTTTGCCGCGTTCGACGCCGACAATACCTATCATTACCTCAACAACATTCCTTTTGCCGATCACGGCGCCCTGCTTGATCCGCCTACCGAGGACGTCACCGGCCGCTGCCTCGGGATGATGGCGCAGCTGGGCGAAGCCAAGGACAGTCCGAGAATGAAGGAGGCGATCGACTATCTGGAGCGTACCCAGCTGGAAGACGGCAGCTGGTTCGGACGCTGGGGGGTCAATTACATCTACGGTACCTGGTCGGTCCTGTGCGGACTTCAGGCGGCGGGCGTTCCAGCGGAGCACCCGATGCTGAAAAAGGCGGCCGACTGGCTTGTCACCATTCAAAATGAGGATGGAGGCTGGGGCGAAGACTGCAACAGCTACAAGCTCGACTATCAAGGATATGAACGGGCGCCATCAACCGCCTCACAGACCGCATGGGCCCTCTTGGGTCTGATGGCGGCCGGTCAGGTGGATCACCCTGCCGTGGCCCGTGGCATCGAATATCTGCATAACACCCAGAACCTGGAAGGCCTGTGGGATCAGGAACACTATACGGGCGGCGGATTTCCGCGCGTGTTCTACCTGCGTTATCACGGCTATCCGAAATTTTTTCCGCTCTGGGCGCTGGCGCGCTATCGTAACCTGCGCGCATCCAACACCCGTTCTGTCGCCTTCGGTCTATGAGCGGACTTGTCGCAGTCACTGGCATGCGACGCGAAGCCAAATGCCTTGGCGGTGGCTTAAGGATCGTCATGTCAGGGGGCAGCGACAATTCCGCCCTCGCAGGCGACCTCGAATCAGCACTGCAGCAAGGTGCCAGCGCCGTCCTCTCGGTCGGGCTATGCGGCGGGCTTGAACCGGGCCTTCGTCCGGGCACCGTGATCCTGGCAACAACGATCGCTGACGGTGCCACGCACTTTGCCTGCGACCGGCGCTGGCGCGAGGCGATCCACCGTAAAGTCCTGGTGGTGGAAGGCCCACTAGCCGGCAGCGATCGCATCCTTGACCAGCCGAAAGACAAGACGGCGCTGCGCGCAGCCACAGGAGCGTTGGCGGTCGATCTCGAATCGCACATCGCGGCCCGCATTGCGATCCGTCATGCACTACCTGTCTGCGCGCTGCGGGTGATTGCCGATGGAGCCGGTCACCGCCTGCCGCCCGCCGTGCATGTGGCGATGACTGCCGAAGGAACACTGTCGCTGCCACGCGTGCTGGGCTCGATTCTACGGCAGCCTGCACAGATCGGCGACCTGATCGCCACGGGCCGGCGGGCAAATACCGCTTTTTCCAGCCTATTCCGCAGCCTGCGCCTTCTTGGTGTCGGGTTTGGCTGCCCTTATCTCGGTTAGCTTCTGCTCGACATGGCGGGAGAAGACATATTCGGCAGGACGCTGACGGGACAGATCGATGTCGGGCGCCATGGGGCCTTCGGTCTGTACGCCGTGGCGACGCAGGCCCAGCAGCTTCCAGGGGTGTCTGACTGAATCGGCCACAGCAGTGCCTTCA
>JAGWRJ010000274.1 GCA_028869725.1 Alphaproteobacteria bacterium
GCGGTGGAAAATCCAGCATATTGGCGGATGGTCCACGGGCGCCCTGCGTACATGGTGGCTCTGACACCGCGGGTGAACGGTGCCATACCCGGAAGGCCGTTGCTCTCAAGGTCTTCGAGGTCAGCGGCAGTGTAGAGCGGCTTGACGACAAAACCTTCCGGCGTCCTCCAGGTCAGCGGCTCCAAAGTGTCGGACTTGAGCTCCTTGCGCGCCAGTGCCACCCAGTCGGGGGGCAGATTTACATCATCCGTACTCATGAACTCTCCAGGCCAGTTTTGTTGTGCCAGTATCGCAGGTGCGAAATCGCCGTCAAACCTGGCGCGTGAACCGGGGACGAGAGTCCTCCTTGTGGAGAACACTGACCCTCGCATTCCTGGGCACCGCCACTATTAGGCGCTTACCCCCAGATATAGTTAAATCGAATCGTTGACTTTACATACATTGTATGAGAACAAAGACCGAATCGATCGTGGTTAGTGATTCGGACGTGATTCGTTCGATTGACGTTCTCGGCTGTGCACGCACAATCCACAGGCACGGCGTGCGCTTCCCCTGTCAGAACAATAGGTTAGCAAATGACGGATGGGGGCCGTCGTGGTCTTGTTCGCGCCGGTTGTGGCCCGTACAAGCGCTCATGGCCCATCTGCAATGTCGTTCGATATGAGCCGTAGAGCTTCCGGATCGCTGGCACCGCCCCCTGGCGGACGGGTAACCGCAGTGCTCGGTCCGACCAATACGGGCAAAACCCATTTTGCGATCGAGCGGCTGACCGCACAGCGTTCGGGCATCATCGGCCTGCCGCTTCGGCTCTTGGCGCGTGAGGTCTATGACCGCATCGTACGTTTAAAGGGCGCGCAGGCTGTGGCGCTGGTCACGGGCGAAGAGAAGATCGTGCCAAGCAGCGCACAGTATTTCGTGTGTACCGTCGAAGCCATGCCACTTGATCTCGATGTGGCATGTCTCGTTGTCGATGAAATCCAGCTCTGCACCGATGCTGAGCGCGGCCATGTCTTTACCGACCGTTTGTTATTCGCGCGCGGACGTGAAGAGACCATGTTTCTGGGTGCTGAGACTATGCGGGGAGTCATCCAGCGCTTCGTTCCGAACGCACAGTTCATTACCCGACCAAGGTTTTCTGACCTTGCATTTACCGGCACCAAGAAGCTCACGCGGCTGCCGCGCCGCTCCGCCATTATCGCCTTTTCCGCCGAAGATGTTTATGGCATCGCTGAACTTATCCGGCGACAGCGCGGCGGAGCGGCAGTAGTGCTGGGCGCGCTGTCACCACGTACGCGCAATGCCCAGGTTGCACTCTATCAAAGCGGTGAAGTTGATTTTCTGGTGGCCACCGACGCAATCGGCATGGGCCTCAATATGGACATCGACCATGTCGCATTTTCATCATTGACCAAGTTTGACGGCTCTGGCTTGCGCGCCCTACGCGCAGACGAGATCGGGCAAATCGCGGGTCGCGCCGGTCGTCATATGAATGACGGCACATTTGGTCTGACCGCGGACGCGGAAAGCCTCGAACCGGAAATGATCAGGCGTATAGAAAATCATCAGTATGAGCCGGTGCGGCTTCTGCAATGGCGTAATTCCAGGCTTACCTACCACTCCATCGATGCCCTTTTGGCTGCTCTTGAAGCTCCTGCACCACAGCGCGGGCTCATTAGAGCACGCGCCGCTCAAGATCTTACGGCGCTACGCATTCTGGCGAGTCACGCAGATATTCGCTCGATGGCCAACACTCCTGCTGCCGTGCGTCTCTTGTGGGACGCCTGTCAGATCCCAGACTTTCGCAAACTTTCAGATGAAGACCACGTCCGGCTGGTAGGTCAGATCTATCGCCATCTCATGAGTTCAGAAGGTGTGCTACCAGAAGACTGGTTTGCCCGTCAGATCGGCCGCCTCGACACGGTCGAAGGTGACGTCGCTACGTTGTCGGGAAGGCTCGCAGCGATCCGAATTTGGACTTACACGGCGAACCGGCCGAACTGGCTCAAAGATGCACCCCATTGGCAGAGCCAAACTCGTGCAGTGGAAGATCGACTGTCGGATGCTCTGCACGAGCGGTTGACCCAGCGGTTCATTGACCGCCGCACTGCGATATTGATGCGCTCTCTCCAGGATGACGATAGCACGCTGGGCGTCGATGAATCGGGATCCGTCACCGTCGATGGAGAAAGCGTTGGCAAGCTGGAAGGCTTCCTTTTTGTACCCTGCGACCGCGAGCGCTCCTTTCAGGGGCGCACTTTACGAGCCGCCGCCCTGAAGGCATTGGACAGCGAATTTGCGCGTCGCGAGCGCAGCCTCATGTCCGCACCCGCCGAGGCCCTGAACCTGAGCGAGCACGGGCGTATCTGGTGGGACGGCGCAATTGTAGGGCAGCTTGCAGCGGGCTCATCTGTACTCGCACCGAGACTGGCCCTAATGGCTGATGATAATCTGCGACCTGAGATGCGCGTCCGTCTGAACGAAAAGCTAAACCAATGGCTTGACGATCATTTGCGCGCGCGGCTCGACCAGCTTTTTGCACTCAAGAACCTGAGCGACGCGCGCCCGGAGGGGCCGCGGGTCCTTCCCGCCGCCGCACGCGGACTGGCGTTTCAGCTTTTCGAAAATCTGGGAGCGCTGGACCGCGAGGACGTATCATTGCCTGCGGAAGAACTCCCGATCGCGCGCGCGCTACGCCCTTACGGCATCACTTTCGGGCGACGTTCCATTTATCTTCCACGACTGTTACGCCCCGACGCAGCGCACCTTCTGGCCCTTCTGTGGGCCATATCTTCCGGACTGAAGGAAATTCCGCGTCTTCCGGCGGCGGGCATCACGTCGTTTACGGATGATAACCAGCTGCCGGCAGGATTTCTGGCCGCCGCAGGCTTTCGTCGCATCGGTACCCGTATCGTTCGGCTCGACATTATCGAGCGGCTTGAGAAAGCCCTGGATGACGCGGCTGCAACCGGACAGTCTGCGCAAGCGGCGCTGCCGCGCCTCGTCTCTCTCCTTGGTTGCGATCGAACTACGCTCGAAGGTGTCCTCAATGCCTTGGGATGGCAACAGGTCGAGGTTGCGCAAAGCGAGCCGGTATGGCGCCTACGTAACGAAGGCGGCAGCAAGGCTCGCGCGCCTCGAGGTAAGCGCCGGCGCGCTGCCGTCCAACCCGGTCCTCCAGGGGGGCCACAGAATTCCGACTCGCCCTTTGCCGGGCTCAGGGCACTACTTGCGGCGGATTGACGCAATGGAGCGCATCCGTATCGACAAGTGGCTGTGGCAGGCGCGGTTCTACCGAACCCGGCCCCTGGCCCAGCGGGCCTGCACCGCCGGATTCATTCGCCTCAACGGTCAACGTGTCGAGAAGCCGGCTGCATTACTGCGCTGTGGGGACATTCTGACCCTCCCCCTTGGTCGGGAAGTCGCGGCGGTAAAGGTATTGGCTATCGGAGAGCGGCGCGGCCCGGCACCAGAAGCCCGCTGCCTCTACCAGGTCCTGACTGAAACGACGCTTGATCCGGGCGCGCCAGCGCCTTAAGGAGCGTGCCGCGTACGCTCACCCTTACGTTTCGGAGTCACCTCATGACCTTCGTCGTCACCGATGCCTGCATCAAATGCAAATTCATGGATTGCGTCGAGGTCTGTCCCGTGGACTGCTTCTACGAGGGTGAGAACATGCTGGTGATCGATCCGGAGGTCTGCATCGACTGCGGCGTCTGTGAACCGGAATGCCCGCCAGAGGCCATCAAACCGGACACCGAGCCGGGGCTAGAAAAGTGGCTGAGCCTGAATGCGCAGTACTCTAAAAGCTGGCCGAATATCACCCAGAAGGGCACTCCTCCCGCAGATGCGAAGGAATGGGAAGGAGTGGATGGCAAGTTCGAGGCTCACTTCAGCCCGAACCCGGGAACCGGCTCCTGAGATCCAGGTCCACCCCCCTTCCTGGACAGTCGAGGCTCGCTGCTGAGACCGCCAACCTGCCGTAATCCTTGAGGGAATTCGGGCAGGAGCAAAATTAAGGCCGTAGTTTCAACGGCTTCGAGCATTCGCCCTTCCCTTTTTGCCAAGATCATGCTAGTATTTTTTATTGGCATTTGGCAGTCCGACCGGCACACCACAAGCGCCCGCAGGCATCTGTCCCGCTCAATCTGTGTGCTTGGCCTCAGGATGTCCCCGAACCCTGAGCCCAAGGCCTACCACAGATCATAGCGTGCCTTGGTTCTGGAAACGGGGCTATTTTGCGCTGCAACATGCAGCGCCTTAATGCGACGCACTTCGCAGCGGTTAGGACGGCTGATCGGGCGGAGCGCGTTCATTCGCGAGGAAATGGATGGATATGACGACCGCTGCAGCGACGACCAAGAAGAAGATCCCTGCCAACTCCAACAAGAAGCCGGATTTCAAGGCCAACGATCATGTGGTCTACCCGACCCATGGCGTCGGCAAGATCATGCGGATCGAGGAGCAGGAAGTCGCCGGTCTTAAGCTTGAGCTGTTCGTCATCACCTTCGAAAAGGACAAGATGACGTTGCGTGTTCCGGTCGCTAAGGCCAAGTCGGTTGGTATGCGCAAGCTGTCCTCGCCCGACGTGGTTGCTACTGCGCTCAACACCCTGAAGGGCCGTGCACGGGTCAAGCGGACCATGTGGTCGCGCCGGGCACAGGAATATGAAGCCAAGATCAATTCCGGCGATCTGGTATCTATCGCCGAAGTAGTGCGCGATCTGCACCGCGCCTCTGGACAGCCCGAGCAATCCTATTCCGAACGCCAGCTTTACGAAGCGGCCCTGGCGCGTATGGCTCGAGAAGTCGCAGCTGTCGAACGCATCGATGAACAGGCGGCGATCAAGCGCGTCGAAACCGTGCTACTCAAGAAGGCAGCCTGAACCTTACGCCAAATTACCAGAAGGCCCGGGCTCGACCCGGGCTTTTTGCTACGCGGTCCGACAGCTGGCGGACCTGACGGGGCCAGTGCTCCCTCCTTCCAAACGAGGGACGGCAGGTCGTTTCCACGATTGATCCCACGACCCCTGGGCTATCAGCGGGTAATATGATCAAAACCCTCTGCCGGCACGTAAGAGCCACGTAACCTGGATGATCGCGATGTCCCCCAAATCGTTCGCTGCGGTTCTGCCGCTCTCACCTGTACTCTCTACGCCTGACCGGCTGAAGGATCTTCTTTTCAGCGCGGCGAGCAATCTCGTCGCGGCCGTCATCATTTTGATCATCGGCTTTACCATCGCCAGATTGGCGGGACGCTGGCTGGAACGGGTACTTACCCGCAGCCTTCATATCGATTCCACGCTGGTGCCAGTGTCCACCACGACTGTGCGCTACGGCATCATTGCATTGACCCTGATTGCAGTGCTGGGGCGCTTCGGCGTGCAGACAACAAGCCTGATTGCCGTGCTCGGGGCTGCCGGCCTGGCAGTCGGCCTCGCCCTGCAAGGTACGCTGTCGAACGTCGCCGCCGGAGTGATGCTTCTTTTTCTGCGGCCATTCCGAGTCGGTGATTACATCACAGCAGCAGGTACCGGCGGAACGGTGCGCGAGATAGGCCTGTTTACCACCGTGCTCATCGATGCGGACCTCGTGTACATCTCCGTGCCAAACTCCATGATCTTCTCCAGCTCCATCACCAACTACTCGCGTGAGCCTACACGGAGGGTCAATTTCACGGTTGGTATCGATTATTCCGATGACGTGGAAAAGGCTCAGGCGATCATCCTCGATCTGCTGAAATCCGATCCGCGCATCCTGCCTGATCCGGCACCGGCGGCGCCCGTGGGGGCGCTCAGCGCCTCCTCGGTGGATATCATTGTCCGTTGCTGGACCTCCACCTCGGATTACTGGTCTGTGCTGTACGATCTGCAGAAGCGGGTCAAACTTGCTCTCGACAAGGCCGGCATCACGATCCCCTACCCCCAGCATGTGGTTCAGTTTCGCGACGGTTCCGGCGGCAGCCTGCCCACTGGCGTCCCGACTCCGGGATCTGCGGCCGGTCTGACGCCACCGCGATAACCCATCGAAACCGGTAGTCACCTAGTAGTGCTTGCGCGCACTGTGGGCCCGCGCATCGCAGCCATATCCGTTTCCAGTCACTTTTGGCTGATATACCAGTCCACACCTTGCGCATCCGCATCGCGACGCATCTGACCACGCGCGATCAGACAGCTGAGATGCGCGAGACTCTCACCGGTGGCCATACCAAAATTCCCGGCGGTAATGCGACTTCGAAACAGTGCCGGAAAGCAGTCTACGGCTCGTTTTGGTTCACGGCACAGGGCATGCAAGGCCGAAAGGTTTGCTTCATGCCCCTCAATCAGCTCGCGCAGACGCTGCCGCGCGCCGCGGAAAGGTTCATTGTGCGAGGGAAGGATAAGCTCATCATCGGGTACAAGGCGTTCCAGCTTGGCACATGAGTCAAGCCAGTCCTGCAACGGATTGGCGTCCGGCTCAGTCGGGAACAAAGACACATTGGAGGAAATGCGTGGCAGGATCTGATCGCCCGAAATAAACACACCAGCGCTCCTACACCACAGACAAGCGTGTTCTGGCGAATGTCCACGCCCAACCACAACCTGCCAGGTGTACTTACCGATACGGATCTCCTCTCCATCGCTGATGCGATGATACGAATTCGGCAAATGATAGACGCCCTTGCCGAAGCCGCCAAAGCGGGTCCTGTACTGCTCAAGCGCATCTGGGGGAAAGCCCGCCGCCTTGTAAAAGCGTATGCCTTCTTCTGGAGCCTCAAGGCCGGTGTCAAAGCACAGGTTTCGACACAGCAAATAGTCAGTCCGACTCATCCATAGCATGCAGCCAAAACGGCGCACTAACCATCCGGCCATGCCTACATGGTCTGGATGCAAATGCGTTACGATGACGCGTTTGACGGGCCGTCCTGCCATAACCCGATCAAACAGCTGCCTCCAGGCTTCGGCGGTGGGTTCATCGCGCACACCGGTGTCCACAACCGTCCAGCCATCGCCATCTTCGAGCAGCCAGAGATTGATGTGGTTGAGCTGAAACGGCAGCCGCATGCGTACCCAGTGGACGCCTGGAACTACTTCAATGCTGCTTCCAGTCTCAGGACGCTCCGTGAACGGATAGTCCAGATTCTGCCCCGGGCGTGGACGGGTGGATGTTTCGGTCATGACAGTCCTCAGCTCGCACCCGATGACTATGGGAAGCCTCACCTGCGCCGGTCAAGCTCACCTCACAGATTGCCAATGTGACAACGCCATAGCCGGCCCCTAAACTTCCCCAGCGCAATTCAAGAGGACAAGTATGACGACGATCTCACTGGGCCGCGCTCCGCAGGGCGCTCAGGCACGTTATGATGCGGTCGCGATGACCCTGCATTGGCTGATTGCAGCCGGCATCCTGCTCAATATCGCTCTTGGCCTCACCATGAGCGACTTCGGACACGGTAGTCCTATAGGCTTGGCCTTTCTTGCCCTTCACAAGTCCGTGGGGTTGACGGTGCTCGCAGTGAGCGCCCTGCGTGTGCTCTGGCGTCTGATCAACCCGTTTCTGCCCCCTCCGCCCGGTCTGTCGGCACCACTGCGCCTGGCCGCCCGCACCACCCACGTCCTTTTTTACGTACTTATCATTGCCACCCCCCTGGCCGGCTGGCTGTTGAGTTCGGGGGCGCCCGCACCACTGTCCTGGTTCGGCCTCTTCGACTGGCCTAAGTTCTGGTTCTATGACGGTATGGCCCCGCCTGACCGGCACCATCTCGCCGAGAACTTTGCCCGGGTACATGTGACCTTGGCCTGGGTCATGATTGGGCTAATCGCACTGCACGTCCTGGCGGCGCTGTACCATCAGTTCATCCGGCGCGACCGTTTGCTTGCCCGCATGATACCCTGGCTGTGACGATGGGGCTCGCGCGCCGTCCCGGCCTGTCCTAAGTTCTCCGCCATGCCGGTGCTCATTGCCGATCGTGCCACAATTGCGAGGGCCGCCGACCTGCTGCGCGCAGGTCGGCTCGTCGCATTCCCAACCGAGACCGTCTACGGCCTCGGCGCGGACGCAACCAATGAGCAGGCTGTCGCTGGCATCTTCGCTGCCAAAGGGCGGCCCGCCTTCAATCCTCTGATTGTTCATGTCCAAGACCTCATGGCGGCAGAACAATTGGGGGTGTTTTCCGATGTGGCGCGACAGCTGGCACAGCGGTTTTGGCCAGGAGCGCTCACCCTTGTCGTACCGCGGCGTCCGGACTGCCGCCTGTCGCTTCTAGTCAGCGCTGGTCTCGACACCGTGGCGCTGCGCGTGCCGTCCGCCACCGTGGTGCGCGCCCTGCTTGAGGAAAGCGGTCTTCCCATTGCGGCTCCAAGTGCCAACCGCTCCGGACGTATCTCCCCGACGACGGCGGCCCACGTAGACGAAAGCCTCGCATCGCGTGTCGATCTGATCCTTGATGCAGGGCCCACCCAGCTTGGTCTTGAGTCTACCGTGATCGGTTGCGCAGGCGATGTTCCAGTCCTGTTGCGCCCCGGTGCCATTGCCCGGGAGGAGATTGAGGAGACTGCCGGTCCCTTGCACCGTGCGGCTGGTACCATTCAGTCGCCAGGCCAGCTGGCAAGCCACTATGCGCCGAGGGCCACACTACGTCTTCGGGCCCACAGCGTCGATGCCGATGAGGCGCTGATCGGCTTTGGAGCCAATGTTCCAGCCGGGGCAAAGCAGGTCTTCAATTTGAGCGAACGTGCGGACTTGCGCGAAGCGGCGGCTAATCTGTTTGCCATGCTTCGCGCGGCTGACGCCGTCGCCGCCCGCATCGCTGTGATGCCCATTCCCGCTCACGGTCTGGGCGAAGCAATCAATGATCGCCTCGCGCGTGCCGCGACACCACGGGACGAGCCATGATCGAACCAGGCGCGATTTCACGACTCAAGGACATCGTTGGGGATGGCGGATACTCGGATGATCCGAAGGAAATTGCGCCGCATCTTAGAGAATGGCGTGGTCGCTATCATGGCCGTTCGCCACTTCTTGTCAAACCGAAGTCGACGGACGAACTGGCGAAAGTGCTGGCGGTATGTGACGAGACCAGAACACCGCTGGTACCACAAGGTGGCAATACTGGTCTCGTTGGTGGCCAGATCCCGTTTCATGGAGAGATCGTGCTGTCGCTCGCGCGCCTGAACGCCATCCGGCAGGTTGACACGGAAACCATGTCCGTGACCGCCGAAGCCGGAGCGATTCTAGCTGACATCCAGCATGCCGCCGATCGAGCGGGGGCTTATTTCCCGCTCAGCCTTGCCTCGGAAGGAAGTTGCACCATTGGCGGCAACCTTTCGACCAATGCCGGAGGAGTCAATGTGCTCCACTATGGCAACGCGCGCGAGCAAGTTCTGGGGCTTGAAGTGGTGCTCGCCAACGGCACCGTGCTCGATATGCTGCGGAGCCTGCGGAAAGATAATACGGGATATGATCTCAAACACCTGTTTATCGGCGCTGAAGGTACGCTTGGTATCATCACGGCCGCAGTACTCAAGCTCCAACCCAAGCCGGAACAACATGTGACGGCGTTCTGTGCCATACCCGATCCTGCAGCCGCCGTGACGCTACTTCATCGCCTGAACAGAGCAACGGGTGGGCTCATTACAGCGTTTGAGATCATGCCGCGGATCGGTCTCGAATTTGTCCTGCGCCACATGGAAAACGTACGCGATCCTTTTGCAGCAGCGCATTCCTGGTATGTCCTGGTTGAAGCCCAGGGTGGCGCCATTGTACCGCTGCGGGAGTGTTTGGAGGCAGCGCTGGTCGCCGCATCGGAAGACAGTTTTCTCGATGATGCCGTGTTTGCAGACAGTGAAGGACAGCGGGCCGCGCTTTGGCGGCTGCGTGAAGATATGTCGGAAGCCCAGAAGTTCGAAGGCGGCTCCATCAAGCACGATATATCGGTACCACTGGCGCGCATTCCGGCCTTTCTTGAACGCGCCCAAACCCGTATTCAGGCTCTGGTGCCTGGCATCCGGCCAGTTCCCTTTGGCCATATCGGCGATGGCAATCTGCACTTTAATCTGTCCGTGCCAGTTGGTGCTGACAATGCCGCTTTCCTCGCGCGCTGGGAGGAAATCAGTCGCGTTGTCCATGATGTCGTGGCTGACTTCAACGGCTCCATCAGCGCAGAACACGGTCTTGGCATCATGAAGGCCAAAGAGATCGCGCGCTACAAATCGGCGGCCGAACTTGGTACTATGGCTTTAATCAAGCGCAGCCTGGATCCCAACAATATCCTCAACCCGGGAAAGGTTCTTGATCTTTAGCGCGCGTGGTTTGATGCAAATGCAGCCCTTACGCTGCTTCAGCAAGTTCGGCTGGGCCCAGAACCGGTGCTTTCTTGCGGCGAGGGTGAGCATAGGACCAGGCACTGATTGCCGCCGTGATCACGGTTGCAAGGTAGGGCAGCGACTGGATCGCCAACATGATGGTCCATAACACCGAAGCGGGATCGTTAAAGCCGCGCATGCTCTGGGGCATGGTAACCAGGAGCATGGAAGCGATTCCGCTCAAGAGCGCCGCCAGCAGCACGCACTCCTGCCAGCACTGACGGAGCACCTGTCCAATCGCCGCGGGATCTTCACATTTTGGAGTCCGCAGGAACGGCTTCTTCGACGTAAAAACGCCGGCGAGCACAGCCTTTCCACAGGTATGGGTCAGGGCAAGTCCTGCAGTGGAGGCCATCAGCGCGCCGATTATTCCTGATCCGACCTTTTGCGGGTAGAGCAGCAAGGTCTTCAGACTTTTTGCTGCGAACAATGCCAACGCAGCTGCTGACAGCGTAGCCATTGGTACATCAAAATAGCCTGGACTTACAGCCATCAGGAAAGTCCAGAGAAGCGCAAACAGCGTAACGATAAGGCTAAGCCCGTCCGAAATCCACGGCAGCCAGCCCGACAGAAACTGATAACGCTGGGCCCAGGATAGGTGTGTACGTCCGAGAAAGATTGCACCGGTGTGCCGCTTCATGATCTGCATCGCGCCATAAACCCAGCGATAGCGCTGGCTCATGAATGCAGCCAGTGTGTCTGGTGTCAGCCCCTTGCCCATGCTGTCAGGCAGATAGGCAGCACTGTAGCCGGCCTCAAACAGACGCAGGCCCAGTTCGGTGTCTTCAGTTATGCACCACTCACTCCAGCCGCCAACCTCGATAAGCGCGTCCTTGCGCACGATGGTCATAGTGCCATGCTGAATGATCGCATCGTGTTCATTGCGCTCAACCATGCCGATCTGGAAGAAGCCGCGGTATTCCTCGAAACATAGCTTCTTGAAGGTGGAAGCTGCCGCATCGCGATAGTCCTGGGGCCCCTGCACCAGGGCGATATCCGCACTTGCGAAGTAAGGGATGGCACGTCGCAGCCAGAACGGTTCAACTTTGTAGTCGCTGTCAATCACCGCAACATAGGTTGCGGTCGGATCTGTGAGTTCCAGTGCCCGATTCAAGGCGCCGGCCTTGAATCCCTTGAGATTGTCGATGTGGAAGAAGCGAAAGCGTGGCCCAAGCGTCTCACAGTGCCTAGCGACGGGCCGCCAGGTTGCCTCCTCCGGCGTATTGTTATCGAGCACAATGACTTCGAAGTTCTGGTAATCGAGCTGTGCCAGTGCATCAAGCGTCTCGATCACCATGGCCGGTGGCTCATTGTAGCAGGGAACATGGATCGAAATCCGCGGTGGTTCGGCCGGAAAGGCGGCGTCAAATCTGCGCCGTTCGACGCGCCAGAGGCTAGCGGCCAGCTCGATGCCTTCGGTAATGATGACAATGCAGGCCAGTATGACCAATGGGATCATGGCCACGATCATCGCTAAATCTCCAGGCTCGATGTACTCGAGGCTGGTTGCTTCGATCAGAAACAGCAATCCTGTGGTAATCAAGGCCACAAGTCCGCCCATGACGATATACCCGGGTTGGCGCACTCGCGGCATGCGGCCAAGGATCAGAAATCCGAGGAGTAGCGTGAGTATTGCAGCGCCAAGCGCATAGCTGCGCCATTGCGGAAAGCTGCGCAACATGCCCTGCATCGGATATTTGGGATGGCCTGTGGCATCA
>JAGWRJ010000020.1 GCA_028869725.1 Alphaproteobacteria bacterium
CAAGTCGGGTGATTTTCCTGCCGTCAAGGCGCGCATGGCCGCGTTCATGGCCGCAGGGTTTCATGCGCTGGCCGCCGAGCGCGCGGCAGCGCCCGTAAAGCCCAGGCCGCGCCGGCGCAGGGCCTGAGCTCTGGAAGTCGGGCCGGCCCTCTCTCTATGCATCCGTGGCTGCCAGCGGTGGCCGCGTGGCAGGCGAATCACTGTGACAATTTAGGGACGACGCGTGTCGGGCAGGCCCACCAGAAGCTCTCCCAAGCGTTGAAAAGCGTGTCCATTCTGCGCCCCGGCCAAAATTTCTTCGCGACGCTTTTTCCCCAGATGGCTCTTACGACAGGCCTGATACGCCGCCGCTGACAGGCGCGCCCCATGCCCCGCGGAGCCCCGGTTTTACGCGTCAAATGCTGTTTTTTAGGGGGTGCGATGCGCTGCAGTGCACCCGTGCGGGGAACCCCAGGGCGGGCCCCCGCATTACCTCAAGGTATGGGATCCTAACCTCTTGGTAATACCTTCAAGACTCTACTACTTGACATCCGGGCCTGCATGGCCGATCTGACGTTTTGTCGCACTGCTGATGGCTTGCTTCTTCGCGCGTGCAAGATCATCCACCGTCGGGCGACGACCTTCGTAAGCATGCGTGCCCGGGGGCCTGAATTCACCGAATCAACTGTCACGGTGTGACATGTCAAGCTGGGCCTACCGCGCAAATCGGGTCTTTGACCGCTTCTTTCTGCATCGCCAGATCCGCGACGCCGAGATAGCGATCGGCAATGTGCTGCGCTTTGGTGTGCTCACCAGCCTTGCTGTTCTTCTGATTGGTATCGTCTACTTCTACGGCCTTCGCCTTACAGGCGTGCTGCACCATCCGGTGTTTCCTGACACGCTGCCGAGCGTCGTGAACGGGCTCCTGCATGGGGACTCGGTCTCCATCATCATGCTGGGCCTCATCATTCTGCTGGCGACACCGGTGCTGAGGGTCGCAGTTTCCATCGGCGCCTTCGCGCTCGAGGAAGACCGCACCTACGTCATGATCACCAGCGTGGTGCTCATCATTTTGCTGTTCAGCATTTTCGGGGTGGGCGGACTGCTTGGTCAGTCGCATCCGACCCCGGTGCAGGATGACAATCTCTTCTTCTTCTTTGCCGTGCTGGCCAGTTCGCTGTTTGCCGGCTTCATCGGCGCCCTGGTTGGCCTGGGGGGCGGTGTCTTCATCGTTCCCATCCTGACCCTCATCTTCCACGTCAACTTTACGGCTGCGATCGGCGCCTCGATTGTGTCGGTCATTGCCACCTCGTCGGGTGCGGCGGCCGCCTACGTCAAGGACCGCATGACCAATCTGCGGGTGGGCATGTTTCTGGAAGTGGCGACCACCCTTGGCGCCATCTGCGGTGCGCTGCTCAGTACCGTGCTCAACGCGTCGATCCTCTTCATTGTCTTTGGCGTCGTCCTGCTGATCTCGGCTGCCCCCCTCATCATGCGCCTGGGCGAGGAACTGCCGGTCGGTGTCGTCAATCACAAATGGGCCGAACCGCTCCATCTTCCCTCGAGCTATCCCGACATGCGTACTCAGCAGGACGTTGCCTACAACGTCGCGCATGTGCGCTGGGGCTTCAGCATGATGTATATCGCCGGTCTGGTCTCGGGCCTGCTCGGCATTGGCAGTGGCACCTTCAAGGTTCTGGCCCTG
>JAGWRJ010000275.1 GCA_028869725.1 Alphaproteobacteria bacterium
GAAATCACTCGCCAGCGTCTGCACGCCATGGCCCTTCGTCCACAGCAGCAGCGTATGCGTTGTTTTGTCGGTCAGAAGCGCTTCATTGTCGTTGATGCGGGCGCCGCTGGTGAGCTGGCCGATCTTCTCGGAAATCAGCTCCGGCGGCATTTTGTGCGACGGGTCGTATTTCGGGTCCATATTGGGGCGCATGAAATAGATGCCATCCGCTTTTTCCGCGCTGCCCGCGCCGAGGATGAAGAGCCCGCCGTTCTGCGGCCGGAAGACACCGGAGGGATGGATCGGGCCGTTCTCATAGATCGTCGCGTCCGGCGCCGGCTTGACGCCCGGCCATCTTTCCCAAAATTCGGCATTCGGCACGAAATCCAGCACGCCCGTGCGGCTGTCCGTCACGTAAAGCCCATACGCCAGATCGATCGTCAGATGGTCGGCGTATTTCACGCCGGGAAGCTGCTTCCTCTCCGCCTCGGTGCGTTCGGTGTTCAAATGCACCACCTCGTCCAAGTCACCGAGCCAGACGTCGGATTTGGCGATCAGAATGCCGCTCGGCCGGTGGAAGGGTTCGCCCTGTTTCAAGGCGCCGCGTTCGAGAATCCGGCCCTTATAGTTCACGCGGATGATGGAGCCCTTGTCGTTGGTGGCGGTCGGGTCCGCTTCGGGGCCATACTGCGCGACAAAGAATTGTTGCTCCCAGACATCGCAGGCAACCGAGGAGGGGTGCTCGAATCCGCTCACCGTCTGCGTGGAGATGAGCTTCCAAGTCGCGGCACCGGCTGGCGCCACGCCACACCAGAGCACCCATGCGACTGCGAAGAGGATTGTCCCGACCGAACATTTTGGCATTGCCGTAGCCCCCTGACGACGGCGCGATGCTACCGCTGCAAGCAGCCGTGAAAAAGGGGAACGATCAGGCGATGTTTTCTCGCCGATCAGTTGAAAACGGCCTGATAGCGAAAGCCGTCATCGGTCCGGCCGACGGGCACGATGAAGACGTCAAGGTCGCCGAGGCGGTCGTGGCTGAGGCGATAGGTGCCCTGCAGCAGATAATGTGGCCCTTGGCCGGTGAAGAAAAGGCTGAAGGGCGCGCGGAGGGTTTCGGGCATCCCCAAGCTGGCGCGCTCCACCACCTCCACAAGGACAAGCGGATAGGTGCCGTCCGCGCCGAAATGAGCGACAAACACGCCGCCGGCAAAGGGTGAGAAGGTCGCGGCGGTCAGGGCGTCGGGCATCGATATCGCCTAAGGCGCTGCCGCCTTATCCCGCCGCGCTAACGCGGCAGCGAGACAACAAGGGCCGCAAACCAGTCCAAGGCTCAGCTGGTGGCGGGAACGGCTTCAGCGGTATTCGCGCCAGCTATTTCCGCATCCGCCGCCTTCAGTTTGCTCAGCACGGGCCGCACCCAAGCCAGGCGCGGGGTTGCGGAATTCTCACGCGGCCGGGCGTCGGCCTTCACATCGTCGAACTCGTTCACAATGCCCCCTGTAAACAAAACTGGCAGCTATTTTCAACAATGCAACGGCTTGCCTTCCCCGTCAAGAGTTAGCCCCTGCAACAAAATATCGTGATGGAGAGTTGAAGAATAGCCTTGCATCCGGCAGTACAAAATGCTTATGGTTACTATACTTGGTTGCGTTCAGTTTGGGCAATCGCCAAGGTTTTGAGAGTACCCAAGTAAAAATTTGCAGATGTTCAAGGCGGCGTGATCGCGCTGCGAGGCGGAGCTTTATTCGGGAGTGTGACATGGATCCGTTCGTCGGTGAAATTCGGTTGTTCGCGTTTACCACGGTTGTTCCGCGCGGGTGGTATCCTTGCGACGGGCGGACGCTTCCGATCAACACAAATCAAGCACTGTATTCCCTGCTCGGCACCAGATATGGCGGCAATGGAACGACGAATTTCATGCTGCCCGATCTGCGCGGCCGCGTCCCGGTCAGCGCCGTGACTTATACTCTCACAGCGCCGTGGGATCCCGGCCCGCAAGGCGCGTCCGCAGGCGCGGAGACGGTCACGCTCACCACGACGACCGTTCCCCCGCACACACATTCGCTGTATGCGGATTCCGGCACGGCGCATGCGCAACGAAGCCCGGCAGATAATTTCCTCGCGTCCGGGAGCACTGCCAATCAATTGATTTATGGTGCGCCGGCCAATCTGGTCGGCTTGGCCGGCACGACGATCGGGATTCAAGGCTCGTCGGCGCCGCACGCCAATCTGCAGCCCTATCTGGTCATGCAATATTGCATGGCCTATCAGGGCGTATACCCGCCGCGCCAGTAATTCTCGAAAAGGAGAACCGGAACATGGCCGAACCATTCCTGGGCGAAATCCGCATATTCGCAGGCAATTATGCGCCGGAAGGCTGGCACTTCTGCGACGGCTCGCTGCTCAGCGTCAGCAACAACGACGCGCTTTTTGCACTGCTGGGAACCACTTATGGCGGCGATGGGGCGTCGACGTTCGGCCTTCCCGATCTGCGCGGCCGCGTCGCGCTGTCCATGGGCCAAGGGCCCGGGTTGCAGAATTATACCGCCGGCCAGAAAGCCGGCTCGGAAATGGTGACGCTCACGATTCCCAACATCCCTGCCCATAGCCACACGCTGAACGCCGCGCCGGCCAATGCGACGACGGCGACGGCGGGACCGACAGTCGTCCTGGCGGCGGCCGTAGA
>JAGWRJ010000276.1 GCA_028869725.1 Alphaproteobacteria bacterium
CGCGCGGCCGCCTTTTCGGGATTAACCCGTACCGCCGCAAAGTCGAGCAGCATCGACGTCGTGGTCGCAGCCAGAACATCGGAACTGAACCCGCCAGCAGGCAGCTGAACCGGGCCATCACGCAGTTCCTGTGCGCCCGTCAGATAGATGTTGCGCCAGGTTCCGGCTTCGGTGGCAAATCCAAGCTGGGTGTAGACGTCAGCGAGCAGTGAGCGGGATGCCCTGTCATTGGCGTCGGCAAACACTGCATGGTTGAGAAGCATTGCAGCCCAACGCAGTTCACCTGCCGCCACCGCCTGATGCGCGAGCTCACGGACCCGTGCCGCGCCACCCATCGCCTCAACATATTTTCTGGCTGCCGGCTCAGGCGGCAACGCATTCAGATTGGCAGGATTGGCGTCGTACCAGCCAAGATACCGCTGATAGACGGCTTTGGAATTGTGACTCATCGTACCGTAGTAGCCGCGATTGAACCATTGCTTGCGCAGCACATCGGGCAGAACCAGAACTTCGGCAATCTCGTTGGGCGTATAGCCCTCGTTCATCAGTCGTACCGACTGGTCGTGGAGAAATTTATACGCATCGCGGTGCGACTTCAGAAAACGGGTGATCTCCTCACGGCCAAACCGGGGTATGCCATGGGCGGCAAACATGACGTCCGAGCGCTCTGCCCATAGGCGGATCGATTGCGTGAGATAATCTGCCCAGGCCTTGCTGTCGCGCACCAGCGCCCCGCGCGCAGGCAACAGATTGTGCATGGTCAGATTGGCGTTTTCCGCCATAAACACCGCTGCCATCTGCGGCAGGAAGAAGTTCATTTCTGCCGGTGCTTCGGTTCCTGGCGTCAGCTGAAACTGCAGCACCACATCGCCGATGGTCATTTCCTGCCCGGTGTGACGCACAAGGTCCGTTGGAGCAATGAGGGACAGCGTACCGAGGGAAGGACAGGGTCCAAGACCGCTGGTAACTTCACCTTCCTTGTCGCGCGGCAGGGTGTGGCCGAACTGAAACCGGGCCCGACGCAGCATGGCAGGCCCGGCGATGATGTTTTCGGACACCGCATGTTCGAGAAAACCTTCCGGGGCAATCACCTTGACCCTTCCGGCTGCGACCGCTGCCGCATCGACAACACCTCCCACGCCGCCGTAGTGGTCGATGTGAGAATGGGAATAGATGACTGCCAGCACCGGTTTGTCGCTGACATGCCTGCGCACGAGCTCCAGCGCAGCACGCGCAACCTCGCGCGTGGTCAACGGATCGACCACGACCCAGCCGGTCCCGGCGTCGATGAACGACACGGTTGAGACATCAAAGCCGCGCACCTGATAGATGCGCTCGTGGACCTTGAAGAGCCCATGTCGGGTCAGGATTTGGGCCTGCCGCCACAAGCTCGGATTGACACTCGCCGGCGCCGGTCCTTCCAGGAAGCCATAAGATGAAAGATCATAGGCGACGCCCCGCCCATCATCGCGGAGGATCTTCGGATCTTCGCGCGTTGCGATAAACCCTCGGGACGCGAATTCAAAGTCCTTGCGGTCATCGTCGGCAACCAGCCGGCGGGCTTCCTCAAGCGCTGTCATCAGGCACATCCTCCATCATGCCGCCAACGCTAGGCGGATTTTGGGGCTCTGTCATCGCCAGAGCGGGAGGACATCGCCCGTTTGGGGCGACTTCAAGCGCCTTGCGGCTTTATGCCGTCGCTGTGCCGCAAGGGCAGCTTTGGCGCGATCAAACAGCCGGGGCGTGCTGCACGGCGCCTTCGTTCCAATAGGCGTCAAAGGCTGCGCAGACGAGACGAAGGCCGGCACGCATCTCATGGGCGACCCGAAGCGTCGTGCCGTCGATTTCAACCAGTCCCTGAGCGGCCAGGGACCGCAGGCGCGGCAGCACATCGGCGAAGGCGTCTGCGGTTTGTCCGTATCCTGCGGCAACGCCTGCGAGATCGACTTCTAGATTGCACATCAGCCGTTCAATAGCAGTGCCGCGCAGGCGGTCGTCGGCGCTGAGCGCCACGCCGCGGGCAATCGGAAGCGCACCCTGGCGCAGCGCCGAACGCCACTGGGCCACGGCCGCGATGTTCTGGACATAGCCCTGAGGCAGGGCGCTGATCGCAGATGCGCCGAAGCCGATCAACGCCGATGCATCGTCATCGCTGTAGCCCTGGAAATTACGTCTAAGGCGCCCCTCCCGCCAGGCGATGGCCAGGCCATCCTCGGACCGGGCGAAGTGATCAAGACCAATCGGCTGGTAGCCAGCTTCAGCAATCCTGCGCTGAGCCAGCTCGAACTGGCGGGCGCGGGCCATAAGATCGGGCAATGTCCGCGCATCGATCAGATTCTGATGCTTCTTGAAGTGCGGCACATGGGCATAGCCGAAGACGGCGAGACGATCGGGTTCAAGGGTCAGAACCTGGTTCAGAGTATGGGCCAGCCCCGCTTCACTCTGCTGCGGCAGGCCATACACAAGATCAATGTTGAGTCCCCGGATTCCGGCAGCGCGCAGCCGGTCGACCGCGCTTTGGGTGCAGGCAAAAGGCTGGATCCGGTTGATCGACCGCTGCACCGCCTCATCGAGGTCCTGCACGCCGATGCTGGCACGCGTGACGCCGATTTCGGCCAGCGTGGCGATGGCCTCATCGGTCAGGCCGCGTGGGTCGATTTCGACTGCAATTTCGGCACCTTGTACAAACTCAAAATTCCGCCGCAGGACCTCCATCAGCATGTACCAGTCCTTCGACGCCATGATCGTCGGCGAACCACCGCCAAAATGCAGATGGCTGACACGGCGCTTGGCGCCCAGGGCACTGGCAACTCGGCCAATTTCTGTGAAGAGATCGGCGAGGTAGTGCACCACCGGTGCATGCGAATTGATCACCGTGGTGTGACAGCCGCAGAACCAGCACAGAGTGTCGCAAAAGGGCATGTGCACGTAGAGCGACAGCGGCAAGTCCGGTGAAAGCTCGCGCAGCCAGCGCTCGAACACGAGGTTGTCAACCCCCGGATGAAAATGCGGGGCGGTGGGATAGGACGTATAGCGCGGTACGCGCGCGTCCAGGAGAGAAAGCGGTAGCGTCATGGCCGCACCATGCCCGTCTGTCTCAGCCTGTCGTTGATCTGGCGCAAGCAGGCGCGCTGCGATGCACACAACGCGCCTTCGCTGTCAGTTCCCCTCATTGTCACGCGTTTGATCCCCTGTGTCAGGTAAGACGAGGGCGCCCGCAAGCGAGCCGCCCAGCCTTCCTGCCGGTGAGGGCCTGCGGGGGCTGCCCAACACCGCCGCTGGACGCCAACTGGGGGGGGCCCGCGGCTTGGGGCCAGACGGCCGGATCTGGCTCACCCACTTGTCCGCCGCGGGTCTTTCGGCTATAGGGCCGCCCTTCAAGCGGCTTGCGGTCGCCAGAAGGCCCTGCCTGTGGCAGGGGTCTATGCCGGATGGTCCGGCGTTCTGGCGAACCATGGTCAGAC
>JAGWRJ010000277.1 GCA_028869725.1 Alphaproteobacteria bacterium
CAGCGAGGAGGTGCTCGACCGAGCTCTAGAGGCTTTCGGGGACGCGTGCGACACCTATGTCATTGCGACCAAGGCGTTCAACCCGATGGGTGAGGCCGCAATCAAGTGTGGACTTTTCAAGCGCGCACATTATGTCGACGGGTGGTACCAGTCTGCGACGGCTGAGGATGGATCATATAGATCACTATCAGATCCACAGGTTTTATCCATATACGACAACGGCGTAGGCGATCGAGGTTCTCCAGCTCTCCACCACGTGGTCTAGGCAGGAAAGGCGCTCTGTGTGGGTGCTTCACCTATGGATTGGCGGTAGTTTGCTACCCCTCTGCACACGGCGCGAGCGATGAATATGACGCGCTTCGTGTTCACGCAGAACCATTACAATCTCCGGTATCGTGACGAGGAGTGGGAAATGTTGCCACTCCGCGTGGTAAAAAGACAGCGTAATCCCATGGAGCCCGCTGGTACGCGGCTTTCTTGCATATGAGTGCAGGGTACAGGATCGCCGCGCCAAGTCCGCTCTGTTTGCGCGCACAATGTAGCAGGAGAGCGATTTTGCGGGTGTTGACGCCTTTAGCGAGGTAGAGAGGAATCGTCGTGTCTCCAATGCTCGGGAGGCACTGGCGTGGCTGCTACATAAGCCTGCGATACCAGCTCCTATCGTAGGTGCCACCAGCGCAAATTATCTGGCGGACGCCATTGTCTCCCTGTCGCCCAAACTTGATGGTACAGAGCTCAAGTAACTGGACGCGCCCTATACTCCTCAGGTTGTGCTGCGGCATCGTTAGGCGAGCCGGGTGTCATCCCTGTCAGAAGAGCCAGTCAAGAATTCCGCGGTTCTTTTGATCCTTTTTTGCCTTCTTGGCGGCATTTACGGCCGGAGCTGCTGTTTTGGGCAGGTTGGCGGGGATGGCAACCGGCTGGGTCATGTCGGCCGGATTTTCGCTCCAGCCGCCTCCGAGTGCGCGATAAAGACCTATGTCGGCCTGAATGCGCGCGAGCTTGATTTGAACAAGCGTGTCCTCGGCGGAAAATAACGTCTGCTGGGACTGCAGTACTGTGAGCAGGTCTGCGACGCCTTCACGATACTGGATCTCTGAGATACGGAAGGCCTCCGCTGCCGCCTTTACCTGGGCGGTGGTGTATTTTTCTTCCTGCGCATAGTGGGCGACCTGGCTGAGAGCAGTCTCCACATCCTTGAACGCGTTCAGCACGGAACCGCGATAGGCCTCAATGAGCTGGAGCTGTTGAGCTTTGCTCAACTCGAGCTCCCCGCTGTGACGCCCGCCGCTGAAAATCGACTGGACGAGCGACGCGCCAAGCGAAAAGCCAAGATTCGAGGGGTTGACCAGTGAGCTGAGTGCCGTCGAGGCGTAGCCACCTGATGCAGTCAGGTTGATCTGAGGAAAGAACGCATTCCGCGCCGCATCGACATTGGCGTGCGCGGCTGCAAGCTGGGCCTCCGCCTGTGCGACGTCCGGGCGACGTTCGAGGAGCTCGGACGGCAGACCAGGAGCAACTGTGGGCGCCTTGATGCCGTCGAGGTTTTGTCCTGCGACCTTGAAACCTTCCGGTGTCCGGCCGAGAAGAACGGCCAGGGCAAAGCGCGCTTCGTTGCTCTGTTCCTGCAGCGCTGGTACCTGGGCCTTCTCGCCATTGACCAGCGCTTCCTGCTGCGCGAGATCAAGTCGGGACGACACGCCATTTGTAACCTTGGCCTCGGTAATCGAGAGGATGCGGTTGGCGGCCTGAATATTTTGATCGGCAATGGTTTCGCGCTGCCGCAGTGCCAGCACGTCCAGATAGGTATTGGCCACTGAAGCAGTGACTGTGAGGGCTACGGTCTGCTGGTTAAAGCGCGCGGCCTTCAGCGCCTCCTGTGCAGACTGGAGGTTAGGCAGGGTGTCCCAGAAGCTCGCCTCGTAGCTGGCCGACCCTGACAGGCCGAAGTCATTGCGGGTGAGGTTAAATCCCTGGGCCGTCGTGCTGGAGCGGCTCGCCGTGGCGGACGCCGAAAGGCTCGGGAACAGGGCTGATGCCGAGATATAGGTTTGGGCGCGAGCCTGCATCACTCCGGCGACAGCGGACGCCAGGTCCAAATTGTTCTGATGAGCTTCAACGATTAGCGAGTCGAGCTCCGAACTTCCAAAGCCTTCCCACCAGCCGGGTTTGGGCCAGACTGGCGCGTTGCTGGCGATGGGCTGGGAAAATGAGGTCGGCACGTCGCGAGGTGTCAGCGCAACGGGTGGAGGCGTTACGACGCAGCCAGCTGCAACAAAGGCGACCGCGGCAATCGACGAGGCCCGAATTAGCTTGTTCATTCGAAATTCTCGCTAGAAAGAAATAGGCCCACTGGCGGCTGCCGGCTCTTCATAAACGCTCGGTCCTTGAACGCAAGCGCCCGGCCTGGCCGCATGGCCCGGCCGAGCACAGTGGGTGATCGTACTGCGGCAAATGGGGAATAAATGGACAAGGATCAAGGCGGCGACAGAGGTTTGACATCGGCTGTGCTTCTGCGGCCACGACCGAGCGTCATGGGGCCCCCTAACATAAGGGGGCAGAGGCGGTCAAAAAAGGCCGCGCTCTGCCCCTAATGGTAACCGTCTGTCGCCACCGCAGGCGCGGCGCCGGACGCTGACAGCTGATCAGCTGTTGTGGGTGGCCGGCTCCCGGATCACCTTGAAGCGGGTGAGTTGTTGCTTCGCCAGAGCAAAATCCGGAGACAGTTCCACCGCGTGCCGATAGTCGAAATACGCACCACGTATATCTCCTAGGCCTTCATGAGCCACCGCCCGGTCGTAGTAGGCGATCTGTGGACGATTGACGTGAAGCGCCAGTCCTTTGTCGATGGCGACCAGGGCTTCCTGATAGCGCTTGAGGGACAGCAGGGCTGCCCCCCTGTCCACATAGGCCTCCGCCAGACTGGGGTCGAGAGCGATACCTTCGGCGTAATCTGCCAGGGCGGCCTCTGGATCGGACTTGGCCCGAAGAATACCCCGGTTGACGTATGTTGACGCTCGGTCATGTACGCTCAGCGGTTCCTGGCTCAAGGCCAGGGTACAGGCGCTGATTCCATCCCGCGCGTCACCGCCAAATTCGGCCGCCTGATAGCAGCTTTGGGCGAGGCCTCTGCCCATGACGGTGATCGCCGCCTGTGCCGGCGCCGACCCGACACCTACGGCGACCAAGACACCAAATGCACTCGCAACCAATGGCCAGACGCCGCCGGCAACTTTGCGTCTGAAAGTGAGCAAGTATGGCATGTCCATGAGCTTCTCCCGCGCAAAACGCGAACCAATGTTGCGACTGTATGTTGCGCCCGTCTACGTCATTCCCTGTCACGAGCGCGTGAGACACATCTCGTTTTCGTGAGCGGTCCTAGCTCTGCCATGGATCAGCGTCAAAACTGCGCACCGCATGCATCGGGATGTCCACCTCGGGAAGGGTGCCCGGGTATATGATTACAGTCATTGTTCGGCTCGCCGGGTGCCATCTCATCTGCGGCGCCACGTGACCTGGATAGCGAAATACGCGGCCATTGAAATCCATGCGCCGGGGCGGGACGAGAGACCAGCTTGCGTCAAGGTCCTGCGCGAGACGGGCCTGGATCGCTGCCCGCTGATCGGGATCGGCGTTGACGTTGAGCGCATCTGGCGCACTCAGATAGATGGCGCCATCCTTATCGATCTTGAGACGCGCCACGATCATCGTGTTGGCGGACTGGTAGCTGCCCTCCCACCGTCCGACGGGCGGTTTGGGGGGCGAGCAGGCAGCAAGGCCAAGCATGCCGCCCACGAGTGAAATTTTGGCGATGGTCCGCATGGGTCCTCCCCCGGGATGCCGGATGCCGTACGGCACAGTCTAGCCCGGTAGGGTTGACGAAGCGTAACATATGCGCCCGATTGCCGCCGCGCGGCTTGCCTCGGGCGCCCGGGGATTGGTAGGTCTGTGCCCCTCACCACTTCCAAGAGGCATTTCCTGTGTCTATGCAAGTAACGTTGCCGCCTGGCTTTTTGGCCGAGTCGCTTGGCCGCATTCAGCCTTCTCCGACTCTGGCGGTGACCCAAAAGGCGCGTGATCTCAAAGCTGCAGGCCGCAACGTGATCGGGTTGGGCGCAGGAGAGCCGGATTTCGACACTCCCGCCAATATCAAGGAGGCGGCGATCGCGGCCATCCGCAAAGGCGAAACCAAATATACCCCCGTGGAGGGAATTCCCGAACTTCGGGCGGCAATCAGCGCCAAATTCAAGCGCGAGAATGGTCTTGAATATGCTCCGAGCGAGACATTCGTTGCGCCAGGCGGAAAGTCGGTCATCTACACCGCGCTTATGGCAACCCTCAATCCTGGGGATGAGGTTATCGTGCCGGCGCCCTACTGGGTCAGTTATCCCGACATTGTCCGCCTCGCAGGTGCGCGCCCGGTCATCGTCGACACGAAGATGGAAGACGGCTTTCGTCTCAGGGCGGACGTTCTCGAGGCGGCAATTACGCCCCGTACCAAATGGCTGATTTTCAATCAGCCCTCGAACCCTACGGGAGCCTGCTATAGCCCAGAGCAGTTGCGCGCGCTCACCGACGTACTCATCCGCCACCCCCAAGTCTGGGTGCTGACAGATGATATGTACGAGCATCTTGTTTATGGCGAGTTCAAATTCACCTCGATTGGTGCTGTTGAGCCCCGTCTCATGCCGCGGCTTGTGACCATGAACGGTGTTTCCAAGGCGTATGCAATGACAGGCTGGCGTATCGGCTATTGCGCGGCCCCCGAACCGCTCATCAAAGCCATGAGCAAATTGCAGAGTCAGGCGGCAACGAACGCAACGTCGATTGCGCAATGGGCCGCCGTCGAGGCACTCAATGGTCCCCAGGATTTCATAACCGAGCGGGCGAAACTGTTCGAAGAGCGCAGAGATCTGGTGGTCTCAATGCTCAACCAGACACGCGGAATTTCATGCCCAACTCCCGAGGGGGCATTCTACGTTTATCCCTCGATCAAGGAGTTGATTGGAAAAACTGCGCCGTCAGGAAAGAAGATCGCGAGCGATGGAGATTTTGTCTCCGAGCTTTTGGAAAGTGAAAATGTCGCTGTGGTGCAAGGTGCCGCGTTCGGATCGTCGCCCTTCTTCCGCATCTCCTACGCCACCTCCAACCAGCTTCTGGAAGAGGCTTGCAGGCGGATCCAGCGCTTTTGCGCCAATTTGCGTTGAGCGTAGCGCGTTGGCGCGAGCCGGCCGTATCGCTGGCTCAGTTCATCTCGCCCTCAAAGAGGTATTCGCCATTAAGAAACGCGAGTACCTCTCGTGCCGCTTCGTGGTCAAATCCGCCATATCGAACGCGCAGCCGTTCGAGGTCCACGCTACTTAGCCGATCCAGCCCTGTCTCCTGCAGAAGACCAAGATCTTCCCAAAGGCACTGCGCCAGCGGCGGGCCGCAAACGACACCCGAGGCCTCCTGGAATGCACGTCCATAGTCGTAGTGTGAGCCCTGACGGTAAGCCATGGAGAGCGTGATGGCTGGAATCTGCGTCAATGTCGGCTGGAGGGAAGGATTGACGGCATGACCCTCCAGAAGGTCTTCTGCCAACGTCGAGCGCCCGGTTACCCCGCGCAGATGCAGATAGCGGCTCATGCGCGGACCATCATTGACTGGATAATTGTCCCAGAGAAATGGCCGGCGCTTTAGAATGTCTGTGACCTTCTCCAGATGGCCGCGCGTATATTCGCGCGAGCAGATTTCCGGTCCTGTCCAGAAGACGGCGATCGCAGGGTCCAGCATTCGTCCGATTGTATTGAGATAATCGTCCGGTCGGTGGCCGAAGGCACGATCAAGAATGGGATCGTCGCTATAGTATGTGGGACAGAAAATCAGCTTCACGTCTGAAAGCTGCTTGGAAACTGCGTCGATGATGGCCAGTTGCGTGCTGGCGAGTTGGAAAAAATTGCCCGGCATATCGTCAAAAAGTATAGCGAGAAGATCGAGCTTCAGTTCACGAAGCTGATCGAGCTTGGAAGCGAGTTCCGCGCGGGCATTCTGATCAAAATGTCGAAAGAGTTCATAAGGGCTGAGACCAAGACCAAAGCGGACGCCCAGATTTTGACAATAACGCGCAAGTTCGAGCAGCGCTTCCAGATCCTTCTGCGGATAGGGAGTGTGCCACTTGCGACGCAGGTAAGTATCGGCCTTGGGAGCGTAAACATAAAAGTCATAGTCGTACGCTCGCAGAGATACAATCGTGCTCCTGCGGCTGCTCATTGTCCACGGCCGGCCGTAGAAGCCTTCAATCAAGCCAAGCATGGCACCTGCTTATGATGTGACCTTCCGCATAGCGCGGGGGCATCGAGCCCAGATATCCTTGTCCTGCTGCCAGGGGATTGCAATGGTCATCGCTTGTGCGGGGCCATCCCGCAGTGAATGGATGCGAGTCCGGCGTCTTCGCCGTCGGCCTGCTGACGCTGTCCGCGCGATAATGCTGTCAGCTTGAAAGAAAAGACCCTGTACGGCGCAGCGGCGCCAACGACCGGCGCTTGGTTGCGGACGCTCTCGAGTCCTGTTGGCGGCGATGTGTCCGATCCGTTCTCAGGGCAGATACCGGTGGCCATGGGACCTGGGCCTGTCCGAGCGAGTAGTCATCACCTTGCCGCGGGCCATACCCGATTGCGTGGGCTGGTTTGACAGTTTTGTTCCATCCGCGGACGATTCCTCTTGCTGGCAGCGTCATTCAGCGCGAGCATTCCAACTGCGGGGCGCGTGACGCGGTCCTATGATGGGAAATGCGCCCGCCGCGCCTCGGTCCGGATTGATACTCCGGATAGGGAAGAGGCGCACATGTCAAACAGGAATGGAGGTAACGGGCCACGTACAGTGGCCTTGGTCGGACCCTACGGGTCCGGCAAGACGAGCCTTTTGGATGCGATGCTGTTTGCGGCCGGGGCAATCGGACGAAAGGGATCTGTGACTGCCGGAAGCAGCGTTGGTGATTATAGTCCTGAGGCGCGAGCACGTCAGATGAGTATCGATGTCAACTGCGCAACATTCGATTACCTGAATGAGCGCTTTACGATACTCGACTGCCCTGGCTCCATCGAGTTGATGGCCGACACACTTGGTGTCCTGCCGGGCGTTGATGCTGCGGTAGTTGTCTGCGAGCCGCTGTCCGATAAGC
>JAGWRJ010000278.1 GCA_028869725.1 Alphaproteobacteria bacterium
CCCGCTGGCAACTCCCACAGAAAATATTGCCCATTTCGTCTTTGACTTCAAGCGGACATCAACAGCCGCAAGCTCGCACGTTAGCCAGCAATACAGTGTTAGCGGGTTTGGCCGTCGTGTCCCTGAACATAGTCTAGGGGCTGTAGACAAGTAGCCTGTCACTGCACCGGCAATGTGTCTTGCATAGGTGGGCTGCTTGTCTACAGCAATGGCCATCGAGCATTTTCAGTAGGGTATAGATGCCCTTGCTCAAAGAGCACCGCGTCAAGCCGCACAGCACAACTCCGATAGGGCGGTTCAGATGCCAAATCGGTCGGCGGACTGAGGCCATCTCGGAATGTTCCCCAACGAAGCGCCTGTCGCGCGCCACTCATCGGCGCGCAGCTGTTCTGACAAAACGATGACTGGGCGGATCAGCAGAGGCATGGCCCTTGGCTCCATCGCACAGTAGCGCTAGCTTACCGTCAAGTCGGCTGTTGTGGCCACCTGGGGCTCCGGCCTATCATCCCGAGGATAACGAGCAACGCCGCCCTTACACAACTCCCCCCGCACTACTTGTCGAGGCTGGAATTTTGCTGTAGATGATCACTATGGTGCCGCGCTAAGCGTAGATGCACCCCCCAAGATGCTTCACCCTAACCGCCCGATGTGCAGATGGCTCAGTTTGTTGAAAAGTTCATAAGTCAAACGATTGAGATCGTCCGGTCCTTCGACCGCGACGAAATCGAAAAGATGGCGTTCGGCCTAGCCGCGGTCCGTAAACGCGGTGGGCGACTATTTATCGTCGGCTCCGGTGGTGGCGCGGGGCATGCCTCTCACGCGACCAACGACTTTCGCAAGATCGTCGGTATTGAAGCCTATTGTCCGACGGACAACGTGTCCGAGCTAACGGCGCGCATCAACGATGATGGCTGGGATACGTCCTACTCGAACTGGCTCAAGGCCAGCCGCATCAACGGCAAGGACGGCATCCTGGTATTCTCGGTCGGTGGCGGCGATCTGGAGAAGTCGGTGAGCGTCAATCTAGTGCGCTGCATTCAGCTTGCCAAGGAAATCGGCGCATCTGTTTTTGGCGTTGTTGGCCGCAATGGTGGCTACACCAAGCAGGTCGCCGATGCTTGCGTCGTCATCCCCCCGGTCGATCCCGATTTGGTTACGCCGCACACGGAGGGTTTGCAGGCCGTGGTCTGGCACCTTCTGGTTTCACACCCAGTGCTGAAGTCGGTTCAGACGAAGTGGGAATCCGTGTCTGGTCGCGTGCCGGCCTGATGGGCAGGCCCTTGCGTCCTTGTGTCTTTCTGGACCGGGATGGGGTACTTATCGAAGCTATCTTGCGGAACGGAAGGCCCTACTCGGCCAGCACACCCGATGAGGTCAAGATCATCCCAGGGGTTCGGGAGGCTTGTGCCCGGCTAAAGGTCATGGGGTTCCTGCTCGTCATGACGACGAACCAACCAGACGTGGCTCGAGGCAAAATCACGCGCCGCTTCGTGGATGAAACAAATGAAATGCTCGCCGCGCGTCTCGGCCTCGACGCGGTGCAGGCCTGCCTCCATGACAATGCGGACCGCTGCGCGTGCCGCAAACCTAAGCCCGGCCTAATGCTCGATGCGGCGGATAGGCTCGGGATCGACCTTGCATCGAGCTATGTGGTGGGAGATCGCTGGCGGGATGTCGAAGCTGCGAAAAATGCCGGTTGCAAAGCGCTATTGCTGGACTATGGCTATGATGAAGCGATCCAGGCCGAGCCTGATTTCGTGACAGGTTCTCTGGCATCGGCCGCGACGTGGATATGGGAACAAGAGAGGAAGCAGTAATGACTGGCGAATTGAAGGTGAAGATTTTTGCCGATGGTGCGGACAAGGCCGACATTTTGCGCCTCTACGATGATAAGCGGATCAAGGGGTTCACCACCAACCCCACCCTCATGCGCAAAGCCGGCATCACCGATTACGAGGCATTCGCGAAGGACATCCTGAATACGATCAAGGACAGGCCAATCTCCTTCGAGGTTTTCTCCGACGACTTTCCCGAGATGGAGCGCCAAGCGCTCAAGATCGCCGAATGGGGCCGCAACGTCTATGTGAAGATCCCTGTTACCAATAGCGAAGGCAAGTCCAGCTTCGATCTTATTCACCGTCTGGCCCAGAGCAAGGTACAGCTCAACGTGACGGCGATAATGACGATGGCGCAGGTGCGCCAAGTCAGCGCGGCGCTGGAAGATCACGCCCCCTCGAACGTCTCGATCTTCGCCGGCCGCATCGCGGACACCGGTGTAGATCCACTACCGATCATGTCGGCATCAGTTGCGCTGTGCGCTGCCTTTCCCAAGCAGGAAATCATCTGGGCCAGCCCCCGCGAGCTGCTGAATATCTTTCATGCTGACCAGATCGGCTGCCAGATTATCACCGTAACGCCCGATGTGCTGAAG
>JAGWRJ010000279.1 GCA_028869725.1 Alphaproteobacteria bacterium
CTGAAAGGCCAGTGCCGTACCCTGAAATGCTGTCGACACGTCAGAGGGAAGCGCAATGGCCCGCTCGGTCTGTCTGATGGCGCTGACGGCGCTGCCCAGCGAGTAGCCGGGCGCCGTGTCGAACGAAATCGTGGCCGATGGAAACTGGTTCAGATGGCTGATCGACAGGGGCTCGCGCGTGATCTCGATATGGGCGATGGCTGCGAGGGGTACCCGTCCACCATCGGCAGACGGCAGATAGATCTTTCTCAGTGATGCCACCGATGTCTGCAATCGCGGATCCGCCTCGAGTATCACCCGGTACTGGTTGGACTGGGTAAAAATCGTGGTGATCTGACGCTGACCAAAAGCGTCATAAAGCGCGTTATCTACGGCAGCTGCGGTAATCCCAAGACGTGCAGCGGTGTCACGATCGACCACCACGCTGGCCGCAGCCGCCTTGTCCATGGCATCGGTTGATACGTGGACGAGTTCAGGGCGTTTGCGCAATGCCGCCACCACCTTTGGTACCCAGGCATCAAGGTGGGCAGTAGACGCGCTTTGCAGGGTGAACTGGTATTGCGCGGCGCTGACGGTCGAGGCGACCGTCAGGTCCTGCACCGGCTGAAGCGACAGGCGGATGCCAACCACCTTGTGGGCGAGCTGCCCGAGGCGCCTTTCGACCTCAAAGATCGAATGGCTGCGCTGGTCCTTGGGTTTCAGATTGATGTCCATGCGCCCTTCGTTGAGCGTCATATTGGTGCCATCGACACCGATAAAGGACGACAGACTTTTAACATCGGGATCGGTCAGCAGGACCTTGGCCAGCGCCTCCTGGTGCTGCGCCATTGCTGCAAACGAAATGTCGGGGCTGGCGCGGGTGATACCGAGGATCAGGCTGGTATCCTGAATGGGAAAGAACCCCTTGGGAATGATGATGTACAGCACCACTGTCAGCACCAGCGTGGCAAGCGCCACAGCCAGCGTCAGAGGCTGGCGCTCAAGCACCCAGTCCAGTCCGCGTTCATACTGAGCGATGAGCCGCCCATACGCATCCTGCCAGAGCCGCAGCAGACCGCGCGGCGGCCGCTCAAGCGACTTGTGTCGCAGCATCCTCGCACACAGCATCGGGACCAGCGTAAGCGACACCACGGCCGAGATGAGAATGGTGATCGCCAGCGTGATCGCAAATTCACGGAACAGACGGCCGACAACCTCCTGCATGAAGAGAAGTGGAATCAGCACGGCAATCAGCGACACGGTCAGCGAGATGATGGTAAAGCCGATCTCGCCCGCCCCCTTGAATGCGGCATTAAGGGGCGTTTCGCCAGCCTCGAGATAGCGGGCGATATTCTCGATCATCACGATTGCGTCGTCGACGATGAAGCCCGTCGCTATGGTGAGTGCCATAAGGGACAGGTTGTCCAGACTGAAGCCGAACAGATACATCGCCGCAAACGTGCCCACGATCGACAGGGGCGCCGAGAGGCTGGGAATAATGGTAGCCGGCAGATTGTGGAGGAAGACGTAAATCACCAGCACAACCAGCACCACTGCCAGCACGAGTTCGAATTCCGTGTCACTGACGGAGGCACGGATTGTCGTGGTACGGTCGGTGAGCACATGCAGGCTGACGCCCGCCGGCAGATCGGCCCGGATCATAGGCAGAATCTGCTTGATCTGATCGACCACCGAAATCACGTTGGCACCAGGCTGGCGCTCGATGTTCAGCAGGATTGCCGGCTCGGTATTCATCCAGCTGGTCAGCTGGTTGTTCTGCGGACCGCGGACGACGCTCGCTACATCTTTAAGCCGGACCGGAGCACCGTTCTTGTAGGCGATGATGATATCACCATAGGCGCTGGGACTTTCCAGCTGATCATTGGTGGCAATGGTGAAGGAACGCGACGGTCCGTCGAAACTACCCTTGGGCGCATTGGCGTTGGCATTGGCGATGGTGGTGCGCAGATCATCGAGGCTGAGGCCATAGGCTGCCAGCGCCTGGACATTCACCCGCACCCGCACCGCTGGCCGGTGCCCCCCGGCCAGCGAGACAAGTCCAACACCTGCCAGCTGCGAGATACGCTGGGCCACCCGCGTATCCGCGAGATCTTCAACCTCTGTCAAAGGCATTGTCTTGGAGGTCAGCGCCAGGGTCAGGATCGGCGCATCGGCAGGATTGATCTTGTTGTAGACAGGAGGCGCCGGCAGATTTTGCGGTAACAGTGACTGGGCCGCGTTGATCGCTGCCTGTACCTGCTGTTCGGCAACATCGAGGCTCAGCGAGAGGTCAAACTGCAGGGTGATGACCGACGCGCCGCCCGAACTGACCGAGGACATCTCCTTAAGGCCCGGCATCTGCCCGAGCTGCGTCTCCAGAGGCGCCGTCACTGTCTTGGTCATGACCTCAGGACTGGCACCTGGCAGAAAGGTCACGACCTGGATGGTGGGATAGTCGACCTCAGGCAGCGCTGAAAGCGGCAGGAACTGAAACCCAACTACGCCGAGCAGGAAGATCGCGACCATGAGCAGCGAGGTCGCGACCGGACGACGGATGAACAGAGCCGAAGGGCCCACAGCGTTATCCTTCTGTATGCGGATCAGTTCCGCCTGCCGGTCCGCGTCGCAGCAGCCTGTCCGGCAGCCCGCTTTTCAAGTTCTTGGCGATGGCGCGCAAACCATGCCTTGCGCTCCTGCGGACTGAGCTTGCGCAGCTGCGCCCGCTCCTGCGGCGTGAGCCCGTTCAGCGCAGCAAAGCCTCCCCGCCCTTCATGGGCCTGCAACAGCGCGGCCGGACGACTACCGGCTGGCGCAGGACTGGGTGAGTGGATGACGAGTGCGCGCGCATCCGGAAGGCTTACCTTTGCCCCATCGTTCAGACGGTCCGCTCCATCAATGACCACGGTGTCACCCGGCTTCACGCCGCTCAGGATCTGTATCCGGTCGTTGTCGGTGATTCCGGTTTTGACGGCCCGCACCGAGACCGTCTTGTTGGGATTGACGACATAGACGTATTCACCCTCCGCCCCCTGTTGAACGGCCGCAGCAGGTACCGTGGTCTGATTGGGCAAGGTTTCGGCATTAAGGCGGATGTTGACGAACTCGTTGGGGAACAGGATCCCGTCGGCGTTGTTGAACATGGCGCGCAGCTTCACCGTTCCGGTTGACGGATCGACGACATTGTCCACGCTTGCCAGATGACCTCTGGCAATGAGCTTCGTATTGCTGCGGTCATAGGCTTCGGCGATTAGGGTGTGCCCCTTCGCCATCTCCTCACGGACCGTACCAATGTCTCCTTCAGGCAGCGTGAAGAGCACGCTCATGGGCTGCATCTCGGTGACAACCACAATCGGATTGGTCTGATCGGCGGTCACGAGATTACCCAGATCTACCTGGCGTAGACCCACCAGCCCCGACACAGGCGTGCGAACTTTTGTGTATCCAAGATTGAGCACCGCCGTCTCGACATTGGCCTTGTCGGCGAGAACACTTGCTTCATCCTGCCGTACCGTCGCTTGCTGGGTGACGTATTGCTGCTGGGAAATCGCATTGGCCTTGGCAAGGCGGGCATAGCGCGCGAGATCGATTTTGGCATTCTCCAGAAGCGCCTGATCACGGGCGAGGGTCGCCTTGGCCTGATCAAGCGCCGCCTGATAGGGCCTTGGATCGATCTCGGCCAGAACCTGACCGCGCTTTACCGTGTCACCTTCCTTGAATTGAAGCTTGATGAGCTGACCGCTGGCCTGGGGGCGCACACTCACCGTTGCCAGCGGCGTCACAGTGCCAAGCCCATCATGCCAGACATGCACGTTCTGACGCGCGGCGACAGCTACGCCAACCGGGATCGGGCCCTCCGATCCGTAGTGACCGCTTCGGCCAAGCTGTGGGCCGCTGGGTGCCAGCCAATGGACCAAAGCTGCAACAAGTACGACGCCAAGTAGCAGCCAGCCAAAGCGTTGATTGCGACGCAGAAAGCCAGCCTGCCCCTGCCTGAGGGCGTCGCCGCCCACGCTACCTGTGCGGGGCGCCGTTCGTAAATCTTTGTCCATGTCCGATCCAGTCGTGCCGGAGCAGAGCTGTGCGTGCAGGTCCAGCTCCTCGCCAGCACAGCCTCTAGCAGATTTTCGCGAGGCGACGTTGACTTAAGTGTCGCGAAATCTCTCGCTCAGGCACCATGGATACGCAACTCGACAGCCACATTGCCGCGCGTGGCGTGGCTGTAGGGACAGATCCTTTCATGCGCTTCCTCGGCCAGAGCGGCAAGTTCAGCCTGTGCCAGCTTCTCGTCCGTTACCTCAAGTGTTACCGCAAGGCCAAAACCTCCGGCCTCGCGCGGACCGATGGTGACAGAACACGTTACCTTCGCGGTGCTGGCATCCTTGCGATGCTGGCGGGCAACATAATCAAGCGCGCCGCCAAAGCACGCGGCGTATCCTGCCGCAAACAGATGTTCGGGTGTCGCGGTACCCGCCCTGCCTGGCCCGCCCATGGCCTTGGGCACCGAAAGTTCGACCCGCAAGCTGTGATCTGACGCTTCGGTGACGCCGTTGCGCCCGCCGGTGGCTGTCGCCGAGGCGGTAAAGACCGGTGTGATCCTGTCCATGCTTCAGTTCCTCCCAAATGGCTGCAGAAAAGCTGTCCCCGGTAGGGCCCGCGGGGCGGGGCCCGCCCATACACTGTTCTGCCACGGTGCTGGTACGCCACTAAGGCGTAATCCGATCAGCCGGACAGCCCGAGAATTTCTGCGGTCAGCGCGCGATTGAGCGCGCGCAGTGCATGCGGGCGGCCGTAATAGGCGGCTGTGACCATCGCCCGCCCTCCGGGCTCGCGCATCGCCGCGATGAGGGCCGGGTGAAGTTTGGTATCACCGCCAGCTGCACGCACCTCGGCAAAGAGCAGCGCCTGGTCTGAGGGGGTAAGGCGCTGCCAGATCGGAGCAGCTGCGTAGAGTCTTGGTACAATCAGAAAGAACTCGCGCGGCGCAAGGTGGAATGAAAAGCTTACCGCCCGTGCTGCAGTGGTCAGATGGCGTGGTTCGTTCAGCCGCGCATAGACAATCCAGCCACGGGCATCGCCGGGATCCAGAGCCAGCGCAGCCTTGGCCTGCGGCAGAAGAACTGTCGTGCGTTCTCCGCGCAGCATGCCTGCCTCAACGGCAAGAAGATGTGCTGATGCGTCTGCAGGAGGCGTTGACAGCAACGCCTTCTGCGCCTCGGCATAGTCGAGCGACGTCAGCTCCACGTTGCTTTTGATATATTCGGAGGCGGGCTCTGCGCTCACCCGCCCTAACCCGTCGGAGAGCTCAGGCAGCGCAAGTGCAATGATGATCAATGCGGGTGCAAGTACGGCAAGCCATTGCAGACGCACGCTAGTCCGCGCGGAGGTATGCCTGCGTGCTGGCGCATGCGTACTCATGGGCCACGCGTCGGAAAGGACTGCGCGACGCCGATGCCCAGGATTGTGGTAAAGGTCAGGGCGATGGCGGGCATCTGCAGGCTGAAATCAAAGATCGCGTGAAAGCCGACTGCTGCCGACACGGCAATTGCAGCCAGCGGATAAACGCGTCGGCGCCGGCGCTCATAGACACCCCGGATTGAGCGCCACAGAAGCCAGCCCATCGCCGCCCACCACAGGGCTGCAGCTGGCAGGCCCCATCCGGCCGCCAGTTCGAGATAATCATTATGCGCCTTGTTCATGATGAAGGGCATCATGTGGGTGTCGTAGATGGGATAGGCCTGCACAAAGCTGCCAAGCCCAAATCCGGTGAAGGGGCGGTCACGGATCATGTGCAGTGCTGCCGTCCAGAGCTGCAGACGGGCATCGTCGCGCAGGCTGACCATGTTGATGTCATTGAGCCGGGCTGCAAGATGACCGCCATCGACGATGACGAGAGCAAAGAAACTCGCGATAAGGCCAAGGCCGATCCAGATCGCTCGCCGCGTACCCTTCTCGCCCACCTTGAGTGTCCGTCCCAGGTATGCGGCAACAAGAGCTCCGACCACAAAGGCGCCGTTACCTGCACGGGATGCAGTTCCAAGCAGTGCTGCGACACAAAGCAGGCTGCAGACGAGCCAGACTACGCCGCGGCCAAACAGAAATTGCAGCAGCGTGAGCGCATAGACACGCGGTCCGCGGGAGGTGACAATCTTCGCCTGTGCCCGCTCTAC
>JAGWRJ010000280.1 GCA_028869725.1 Alphaproteobacteria bacterium
CTATGGGTTTGACGCTGTATCGACAGCAGCAGAAGAGACCAAGGATCCTGGGCGGAATCTTACCATTGGTATCGTCGGCTCGATGGTGTTGTGCACGACGATCTACGTGCTGGTGGCAGCCGCAGCGCTGGGCGCGTCCTACTATGCCGACTTCTCCAAGTCGGCAGCACCGCTCGTGTATATACTAATCCTGCTAAAGCACCCTGCATTTGCGGAGCTGGTCGCGGCGGCAGCGATCGTAGCCTTACCGACAGTCATTCTGGTACTGATGTATGGTCAGAGCCGTATATTCTTCGTTATGGCACGTGATGGCCTTTTGCCAAGTTCCTTGGCCAAGGTTAGCCGCAAGCGCGGCACTCCGGTGCTCATGACAGTTCTTACGGGCATAGTCGTTGCCGTCATGGCGGCAACACTACGCCTTGATGAAATCGCACTGCTGGCCAATGCCGGAACCCTCTGTGCCTTTGTCGCAGTATCGGTCTGCGTACTTATCCTACGGGTGCGCGAGCCAAACCGCGACCGCGCTTTTCGCACGCCAATGGTGTGGATTATCGCACCCATTTGTATCGTTGGATGTCTCTACCTCTTCTTTAACGGTTTGCCCGCCTTCACGAAATGGTGGTTCCTGTTTTGGAACGCGCTCGGGCTTGTGGTCTATCTGCTGTATGGCCGCCGGCGCAGCAAGCTGGCATCTGCCTGACATCAAGCGGTCTGGACACTCAACAGTTCAGACCGTGGCGGTCGCCCGCGCAGGGGCGGCCGCCGACCAACTGCGAATAAGCGCCAATCCGACGATCGCGACACCCACGAGCAGCACGATCCATCCCGGACGAATACCCGCGACAAACGTGAAGTTCGCATCAAATACCTTTATGGCATCGATCGGCGTAAACACCATATAGCCAACTGCCTCTCCGATCATGGTCAAGGCGGCAGAGGCCAGAGCAAGCAACATCAAGGTTAGAGGGCGCGACGCAGTTCGCGGGCGCGTAAGCCAAAGAATAAGTCTATAGCCCATCAACCAAATGAGTAGCCCGGCAAAGATCGTGGGTTCCGTAACCACAAGCTTCGATTGAATGAAATAGTGAACAATAGCGAGCACTGCCACGAGATAAACGGTGCGGTGGAGGCGCGCCCAGGCCCGCGTTCCCATTTTCCGGACGGCCGCGTCAACCGACGTCGCTGTCAAAATGCCGAGCAGCAATAGCCCCGCAAAGCCAATGGCCAGATAATATCGCGCAATAATTTCACTCACGACCTTGCCGAGATGAAAATTTTCCATAGCTGCGTAGGCGCACAGATGGCTGAAGGCGTAGGCAAATGCCGCCACACCAATCATTCGGCGAACTAAGATCAAGCGCGGCAAGCGGAAGATCTGCATTGCCGGCGTGATCGCGAGCGACAGTAGCAGTAGCCTGAGTGCCCACAGGCCCAGTTCGTGATTTACCCCTTTGGCGGGTTCCGCCATGTAATCACCCGCCATGAGCATGTAGAATGTCGCAATGGCAGGCGCAAATAGCCCTGCGAACACAACAGTCTTCAGCAGAGAAAAGCGGCCGGACCGGTCGGTCCATGGGGGATGACCAAGACCCTTTGGCATATGAGCGTCCTTCATGGTTCCGCTTTATACGGCGGAACCCGGCCGCGCGTACCATGGTTCACAAGATTGTAAGCCTCACTTCACTTCCAGCGGCACACCTGGTTCATGTTTGCTCGCATGGATAACGAGGGAGGACTTGACGCTCGCAACATTTTTGAAAGCGGTAAGCCGATCAGTGATAAATGCCTGAAAAGATGAAAGGTCTTTTGCAACGCATTTCAGGAGAAAATCGACTTCCCCTGAAAGCATGTAGCATTCGCGAACTTCCGGCCAGTCACGCGCATGCTCTTCAAATTTTCGTAGATCAGCGTCATTCTGACTGTTCAGCCCGACAAAGACAAAGGCAGACACTTCAAAACCGAGCAGCTTGGGCTCAAGTTCGGCATGGTAGCCTTTGACATATCCTGCCTTTTCGAGGGCACGCATGCGCCGCAGGCAGGGTGGCGCGGTAATCTTCGCGCGACGGGATAGTTCGACATTGGTGATTCTGCCGTTCGCCTGCAGTTCCGCGAGAATGCGCAGGTCGATTGAATCCAGCTTATGATGCTCCATTGAGAACACCTGCTCCGAGAAAAGACTGACGCGGTTGTACGCCTGCCCCGATCGCAGCGCAATTATATTTCTACACCTGTCCCCGCGCCCGTGCAGCACCAAAATCCGACCCCGTGGACGAATCGCGCGGTTTCAGGACAAATGCGTCCTCAGGGCTCCCGCCCAGAAGCCTTGAAGAGGACAAATTCCCTATATAATCAGGTAGTTAAGCTGGAGCTTGACCTTTTGGCAGAGGCTCCCGATATCAACTTGGAGTGCCACTCAGCCCCAGCAACCGCCCGCTTAGGAGTCCCATGCACGCCAGGACAATCATTCTCGGCAGCGGCCCGGCTGGCGCCACTGCAGCCATCTATGCAGCCCGCGCGATGCTTGAGCCGGTCCTAATCGCCGGTCTGCAGCCAGGCGGCCAGCTCACCATTACCACCGAGGTGGAAAACTATCCTGGATTTGCGGATGCGATTCAGGGCCCCTGGCTGATGGAACAGATGCAGGCACAAGCCGAGCATCTGGGGACAAAGTTCGTTGCCGATACTATTTCCAGCGTCGACCTCGCCCGCCGACCGTTCACCCTCTTGGGCGATGGTGGTGAGCACTACAAGGCGGACAGCCTGATTATTGCAACTGGCGCGACCGCGAAGTGGTTGGAAATTCCATCAGAACAGATGTTCAAGGGTTTTGGCGTCTCTGCATGCGCGACATGTGATGGGTTCTTTTATCGTGGAAAAGAAGTGGCAGTGGTCGGTGGGGGCAACACAGCTGCCGAAGAGGCCCTTTTCCTGACTAACTTCGCCAGCAAGGTAACCCTTATTCATCGTCGTGGCACGCTTCGCGCGGACCGCACTAACCAGCAGCGTCTTGCGTCCAATCCTAAAATCACGATCCGCTATAATACCGTCGTGGATGACATAATCGGCACAGAGGAGCCTCTGTCCGTCACTGGAATAAAGCTGCGTGATGTGAATACCGGAGCCAGCAGCGAGCTGGCCGTTCATGGGCTTTTCATTGCCATCGGCCACTCGCCTCAGACGTCGTTATTTCAAGGCCAACTCGATATGGATGATGACGGATACATAAAGACGCATCCGGACTCTACCCGCACATCGGTACCGGGCGTTTTTGCAGCGGGCGACGTGAAGGATAAGGTCTTTCGGCAGGCAGTAACTGCAGCAGGCATGGGATGTATGGCCGCGCTCGAGGCTGAACGGTTTCTCGCGGGCGCAGATCACTAAAGGTGTAGCGGCGTCAGCCCATTGGGGCTTGGAGAGGGCGTGATGGATTGGGACAAGCTGCGCATCTTCCACGCGGTCGCGTCTGCAGGAAGCTTTACCCATGCGGGACAAATGCTGACTTTAAGCCAATCGGCAGTCAGTCGACAGATTAGTGCTCTTGAGGAAGATCTTTCCACACCCCTTTTCCAGCGTCACGCTCGCGGACTGACGCTCACAGACGAGGGTGAACTTCTCTATGGAGCCGTGTCCGATGTTCTGTCACGACTTGCGACGGCTGAAGAAGCACTCAAAAACGTACAGGCGGCGCCACGGGGAGCGATCAAGATAACATCAAGCCACGGCATTGGCGCATATTGGCTTGTACCGAGGCTTAAGCAGTTTCTCCGAGAATATCCCGAATTGCAGATCCATTTGCTGTTCGAAGATCGCGAACTCGATCTGGCTCAACGCGAGGCGGACATCGCCCTTAGAATGCGTGCTCCAGTCCAGGCAGATTTGATCCAACGTAAGCTGTTCACGATTCACTATCACCTGTATGCGACCGCTGAATACCTCTCGGAATTCGGTGAGCCCACCACTCTCGATGATCTGGGGCGTTACACCATCATTGCATATGGCGAAACGGCGCCTGCCGAATTGCGCGATGTAAATTGGCTTCTTGGCACGGCGCGTCGCCTTAATCCGGATTTAAACGCCCGTATCGTTCGTATCAACAATCTTACTGGCATTCTGCACGCGACCGAAAGCGGCGTTGGGATTGCAACTTTGCCGGATTATCTGGTTGCAACCAGACCGCATCTTAAGCGTGTACTGCCAGATATCGACGGCCCTAGTTTCGACCTTCACCTGGTGTATCCGGACGCACTTCGGCAATCCAAAAGAATTGCCGCGTTTCGCGACTTTCTTGTACGAGCTGCCAAAGAATGGCGGTTCTAGCCAGCGCCCTGTCGAAATCGCGGCCTGCTTATCATTTCCTCCGCAAAGCCAGGGATTTCCGGCCAGGTACGTGACTAAAACGTCTACGATTTGATGAAATTCTGCGCCACCGGCTTTTACGGGCCCTTAATTGCGAGGCCGGCATCATCGCGGCCTAGCTAGTTGAGGCCATTGCCGGAAAGAGGACCCAATGTCAGGCAGCAGTGTCAAGATCGAACAAAGCCTCGTACCATCGATTTCGTACACGATGCTTGCGCTTGATTTGCTCGAACGCCTGATCGTGGTTAGCCTGTTCGTGCAATTTGCTTGGCATGCTGCCAGCAACTTTGCCGCAACATCCCAGATTGTCAGCCTGATGATGATTGTGAGCGAGGCGCTTCCGGTTGGCTTCATTCTGCTTCGCCGCCCTTCACAGCTACTGTCCACACGTCCTCTTGACTGGGCCGTAGGCGTCGCCGGAACCATGATGCCGTTGCTGGTAATCCCAAGCTCGACTTCAAGCTCACTCGTTCCCGTGGTGGCATGCTTGCTCATCATGATTATGGGCATATATCTGGAAATCTCCGCCAAACTCAGTCTTGGTCGCAGTTTCGGAATCATTGCCGCCAATCGTGGTGTGCGCACTCGAGGTCCATACCGTTTTATACGTCATCCGATGTACGCCGGTTATCTGCTGACCCACATTGGAATTCTCTTGGCGATGCCAACCTGGCGTACCGCTGCACTCTACTCGATGACTCTGACATTGCAGCTGTGGCGCATGGAACGTGAGGAATTCGTGCTTAAACGCGACGCGGATTATTGTGCCTTTGCGCAGCGCGTGCCCTATCGCCTCATCCCGACACTGTTCTAGTGAACATGCGACCGGATCGAACGCAGACCAACCGACAGGCTGTGCGATCGCCGCGTAGGCGTGATGCCACTGTCTGACGAGAGGCGCCTTGCGCCTCCTCTTAGACGCAAAGCATATAGTCAGGGTACCATGAGTAGGCGCGGACCGCGCATACGACCCGGGCCCAACTCGAAGAATCCCGCTACCAGCTTAGCGGTATAGTTTGTCGCCAATATTCATACCGCGATAGAGGCTTGCGACCTCTGGGCCGTAGCCATTGAAAATCTTGGTCGGGACCCGTTCGTCAGTGCCGATCAATCGTTCGGTGGCTTGACTCCATCGCGGATGCGGAACCGCAGGATTGACGTTCGCCCAAAATCCGTATTCGTCGGGTCCCACTGTCTCCCAGTAAGTTTTAGGTTGTTCAGTCTGAAAGCGGAACCGGACGATGGCCTTTACGGATTTGAAGCCATATTTCCAGGGCACCACGAGACGTAGTGGCGCTCCCATTTGCTTGGGAAGAGGCTTGCCGTAGATACCGGTGACCAGGAACGCCAGCTCGTTGGCGGCCTCCGCCATGGTCAGTCCCTCGGTGTATGGCCAAGGGTACCAAGGTTGATCCTGTCCTGGAGCAACGCTGGGCATCATGAAGGTTTGCATCATGATGTATTTTGCAGATGAAAGCGGCTTGGCCATAGACAGTAGTGCCGTCATGGGGAATCCCGTCCACGGCACCGCCATAGACCAGGCCTCTACACAGCGGTGGCGGTAGAGCCGCTCTTCGAGCGGCATTTTGAGGATAAGTTCGTCAGCACCTATCTTGAAAGGCTTCTCGACCAGGCCTTCGATCGAAATTTCCCATGGTCTTATTGGTAGTGCTTGCGCCTGCTGCCAGATGTCCTTCGATGTTCCGAATTCGTAGTAGTTGTTGTAGGTTTCCGCGACTTGGGCCTTAGTGATTGGTCGATCCAGCTTAAATTCCGTATCGCGCTTCGCCGGATAGAGTTTGAGCGTCGGATTGGGTCCATCGTTGGACGCCTTCTGCGGCGCAGCCGCACTCTTCGAACCACAGCTTGCGAGAGGCAGGGATAAGGCGAGCGCGCTCGCACCCGTGACGAGTTGGCGTCGACTGAAAAAGAGTGGCTCTGGCGTCGTGGCACTCTCGGGTAACTCCCAGCGTTTTGGTGTCCGGATAAGCATGGTGCCTCCCTTTGTGGCGACGCCCAGTCGCCGCCGCCTGCTCGGCGCCACGGGCTGCTGCAGCGCCAACCTATACTAATACGGCGGAGGGTCAGCGCTAGATCGGTCAGGCCAAGTGGCTGCGCAGCATCCAGGCGGCTTTCTCACTCGCCTCCATCCGCTGGGCCAAAAGATCCATCGTCGGTTGGTCTCCAGCCTTCTCCGCCGGCCTAAATGCACTTCGCGCCGTACGGGTGAGCGTTTCATGACCTTCAACCAGCCCCTGGACCATGTCCAGAGCGGCGGGCGCATCCTCTTCGTCCTCGCTAATTGAGGAGAGTTTGCCATACTTGGTATAGGACCCAGGGGCAAAATGGCCAAGTGCCCGAATTCTTTCCGCAATTATGTCGGCCGCGTCATGGAGTTCCGTGTACTGGGTCATGAATAAGGCATGAAGCGACGAGAACATTGGACCGGTCACGTTCCAGTGATAAGCGTGTGTCTTCTGGTAGAGCACGTACGTGTCCGCCAGGACTTTCGCCAGAGCATCGGCGATCGCCTTGCGATCGGCTTTGTTAATTCCGATATTGATCTCCATGACAGCTCCTTTTGGATGTTTTCCAC
>JAGWRJ010000021.1 GCA_028869725.1 Alphaproteobacteria bacterium
CTACCAGCGCGTCCTGACCTGGATCGTGAACAAGATCAGCCGCACGATTTTCAAGGCCGGCTTCGTCGTCGTGGCATTTCTCGTCACCGGAAAATTCGTCATCTCTGCTCTTGGCATGGTGCTCATCGTATTCATGACGGATTTTGTGAAGATCGCGCTTTCAACGGATAATGTTCGTCCCTCCCAGAAACCAGAAACTTGGAACATTGCCCCGCTCGTCTGGACCGCTGCAGTCATCGGCCTGCTCATGCTTGTCGAGGCCCTAGCGCTGCTGGCCTATGGCTGGCACCGGTTTGGGCTTGCCGCTCACGGTGGAGCGCTGCAGACATTTACTTTCCAGACGCTCCTGTTCTTCGCGTTGTTCTCGATCATTTCCATTCGCGAGCGCCGCGCATTCTGGGCATCGTGGCCGAGCATCATTCTGGCTGCGGCCCTCACTGTCGATGGTTGTGCCGGACTGCTAATCGGGTATTTCGGTCTTACCGAGTTGCAGCCCATCGCCCCACATCAAACAGCTCTAATCCTCGGATATGCCCTCATTTGCTCGCTCGGAATCAATGACCCTGTGAAGCTTATTCTGGTACGCCAGCAGGATGGAGGCGCCCTCGGCCAGATCGGTGCTAGCCGGGTTCAGCCTGTCCAGCGGTATTGAAAGCACAGACCCAGAAACGTGCGAGGAATGCCAAATAAAGTGGCGCAGTCGGATAGCCCGGTATCGGTTAAGGCGTGCGGGATTGGCGGAAGAGCAGATGCACCGGCCTTAGGGCATTGAAGGCCGGTAAGAAATTGCCGGCACAAAACTGCTCAAAGTCGGCGACCCCTTCGCTGACAGTCCCAAATCAACGGACGCGGCCACCGGATTCAGATAGAGCTAAAGCGACGTTCCGTGCCGAGTTGAGGGGCATTGCAAGCGGCGCATGCCAAACCCGCAATTAAATAGCATTAAGCAGCGAAATCCCGACGAGCGCTATTTGCGATGCTTGGCGCGACCACTAGGGAGCTTCAATAACTCTGCCGGCTCGACCTGTAAAACGGTGGCGAACTTCCCGATAATTTCCAAACCAGCAAAGCTAACGCCCTTTTCCAGCTTACTAATATAGGTGCGGTTCACGTTGGCCTCATAGGCGAGGTTTTCCTGGGAAATTCCCCGCTCATGGCGTAAACGCCTCAAATTGGCAGCGAAGACTTGGCGCAAATCCATGCGCCAAGCGAAGACGTATGTTGCCTATTGACCAACCGCTTTAAAGCAACATTATGATGGCTGTCAAGCTCACGCTTCGGGACTGAGAGTGGTTCGGGGTGCGGAGCTATGCGGCGAAGGAGCTTTCGTGGAAGATCAAATCGACGCTGTCGAAGTCCTTCACAACACGGGTGATGCAGACTTGCACATTCGATTTATCGGGATGGCGAAAGGCCGCCAGTTTCTCGTAAATGTGCAATTTGCTGCGGCAGATGAAAAGACTGCGGAGCAGCTCCGGCCTGAGGAGCAGGACTTCCTAACAGTGAAAATTCTCGGTCTCGTAATCGAGCGAATTACTGGAACACCGAACCCAGGGCTGCACTAGCACTCATTGCCTTTCTCCCTCCAGTGCCGGCCTTCGGTCAGCTGTCTCGAATTCGACGTGATGTGACAACTGTGTGCGACGTTCCAGCCTGCGCACCCAGTACAAGGTTCTTCCCCGCGGTTTGTATGTCGACAGCACGGTAGCGACCAACAAGACGAGCAAGGCGAGGCATGCGTAAGAGATGAGCTGGATTCGCGGTCCGGAGAGGTCGTCGCGCAAGAACCCCGCAGCGACCACTGCATTCGCCATGTACCCGACCAGCCGCGCATGCTCCAGCATCATAAGGATGGTTGGTACCGTCAGGAGAAGCTTTATCAGCACCCAGTAATGGCGAAACAATCCCCATTCGGTGCCGAGTGAAGAAATAACCCCTGTCGCGAGGGAGGCTAACCCTAGCGGGATGATGACCGAGTTATAAGTCAAGTCCATAGCGACATAACTCGCGCGCACTTGCACTATGTCCGGGCTAACGAACCCGGCAACAGCGAGAGCAAGGAAGCCGGCCACCGCGCCAACCCAGCCGACCGAAGCGACGACGTGCAAGGTCAACGCGAATTTGCGGAAGCCGGTCGTGAGGGTCATGGTTGACGCTGGTCATGTTCGGCAGACAGGGCGTGGGTGTCCATCCCACCATGAGCCATGTGCGCCCCGTGTCCCCCGACGAGATGCAACGCGGCAAAGATCGCAACGACAATGAATGCGAGGACACCAAACACTTTTACCCAGCGGGGCGTCCGGTATTCTGATTCCCGGCTAAGGCTCATCTTCGCGCCCTGACAGAGGACGGTTGGTGTGTAAGCGCATATCTGGCCTTTCTGAGCGTTGCAAAACCGGACAAAGTGTATGATAACTGACAGAGAGTCCAAAACGGTTTTCCCGCACAGTGCCGCGCCTGTGTCCCGTATGAAACAATCTTGTCGATCTGACCGGGAACGAGGAGAGGAATGGCAAAGAGACCGATAGATCGCCGCGTCGCCCGCAGTCGAAAGATGCTGCACCAGGCGTTTCACTCCTTGATCATCAAAAAAGGCTACGATGCGGTCACCGTTGAGGATATTTGCGAGGCCGCCAACGTCGGCCGATCGACCTTCTACGCGCACTTCACGAGTAAGGACGACCTCATGCGGAGCGGTGCCGAACACATGCGTCGGCAGATTCTGGACCGCCAGAAGAGCGCTGCCGGTTCCGCAGATAAGGAGACCCGAGGCTTAGGGTTCAGCCTGACGATGTTCGAGCATGCGCGCGATCACGTCCACAACTACCAGGCATTAGTCGGAAGCCGAGGCGGCGCCGTCGCCCTCGGCACTATTCGCGAGATTCTTTGTGATTGCGTCCGCAGCGAGCTTGCGGCAATCGGGGACAAAAACCCGAAAGATGGAATTCCTCGCGAATTCATCGTCCTGTACGTCGTCGGCGCGTACATGGCCGTGCTGACATGGTGGCTCGATGGCGGCGCCAAGTTACCGCCAGCTAAGATTGACGCGATGTTTCGGCGATTGGCGACTAAGGGTGTCTTCACCCATCACGAGATCTGAGACGTACGCGACCTTTATACCCGAGATACACCGCCGAAGATGTAGGCGCTTGCCCGTTTGCTGAACGGCACGGGTCGCGGGAATGTGGGCCAGGGCGCAGCTATGACGATGCAGGGGGTGAGTGCAGCACTGAGCCCGGCCTTGGGTGGCTGGATTGGGCAATATATCGGATAACCGGATCATGTTCCTCCCCCTGGGCAGTCTCGCCCTCGGCTCGGTACTGCTTTGGGCCCTGTTTGCGCCGCTTCTCAAATCCACCTGCAATTATGATATAGCAAATGCGCCACCAGCTTAATTTAATGGTCGCAGAAGATTGGTCATGACGGCATCCATCAGCGATATTTTTATCTGGATGATCGCGGCGGCCGTTGTCCTCGGCGTGATGCTGCGTCCCTGGCAGCTTCCCGAGGCGACCTGGGCCATTACTGGAACGCTCCTGCTGCCAATAGGCGGGTTTTTGCCATGGGCAAGTGCATTCGCAGCAGTTGCCAAGGGCATTGATGTCTATCTGTTCTTGATCGGGATGATGGTGCTGTCTGACGTGGCCCGACGCGAAGGTCTATTCGACTGGCTCGCCGTC
>JAGWRJ010000281.1 GCA_028869725.1 Alphaproteobacteria bacterium
CGAGGATTATCGTTTTGTGCTGTTCGATCTCCTGGACCTCGAGGGACAGCGCGACCTTCCCGGGTTTGCTGAACTCAGCCGGTCCCTTGTCGACGATATTCTGGGAACCGCCGCGCGCTTCTGCGAAGAGGTCCTGCAGCCACTCAATCGCTCTGGCGATGAGGAAGGCGCCCATTTTGAAAACGGCCGGGTGACGACACCCAAGGGCTTCAAAGAAGCCTACCAGGCCTATTGCGACTCAGGCTGGGGTGGCATGGCCGCGGGCAGCGATGTCGGTGGCGCGGGCATGCCCTTCTTGATCGCACTTGTCGTCTCGGAAATGGCCCACAGCGCCAACCAGTCCTTTGCCATGTATCCGGGCCTCACCGCAGCGGCTGCGGCCGCGTTGGGTGCCACCGGCGCGCCATGGATGAAGGAGCATGTGCTGCCCAAGCTTGTTTCCGGCGAATGGTGCGGCACCATGTGTCTTACCGAACCGCATTGCGGCACCGACCTGCGCCTGATGAAAACCCGCGCGATCGAGCAGCCCGACGGCACCTATCGCATGCGCGGCACCAAGATCTTCATCTCGGGCGGCGATCACGACCTCACCGACAACATCATGCACATGGTGATCGCCAAGATTCCGGACGAGAACGGTCAGATCCATGACGATCTGTCGACCGTGAACTTCTTCCTGGTGCCCAAGTTTCTGGTCAGCGAAGACGGCAAGATGGGCGGGCGCAATGCCGTCACGACCGGCGGCATCGAGAAGAAGATGGGCATCAAGGCGCAGGCGACCTGCGTGCTTAATTTCGACGAGGCCGTCGCGTATCGTCTGGGTCCCAAGCCTTCCGCAGGTGCAGGAGAGGGCGGGCGCAGTTCGGCCGGCATGGCGGGCATGTTCACGATGATGAACCTCGCCCGCCTCGGCGTCGGCGTGCAGGGCGTATCAATTGGCGAGGTCGCCTATCAGAACGGCTATGCCTACGCCCATGAGCGGCGGGCGATGCGGGCTTTGACGGGCCCGGCCGAGCCTGACAAGCCTGCCGATCTGCTCATCGTTCAGCCGGATGTGCGGCGCATGCTGCTGCACAGCCGCGCCGCAATCCAGGGCGTGCGCGCCCTTGCCTTCTGGACGGCGCTGGAGAGCGCCATCGCCATGTCTGACCGCAAGGATGCGGATGGCGCAGGTCTTCTCGCCGATCTCATGACCCCGGTGATCAAGGCCTTTGGCACCGATGTCGGATTTGAAGTCGCCAACATGGCGATGCAGATCTGGGGTGGTCACGGCTATATCCGCGAAAACGGCATGGAGCAGTTCGTACGCGACGGGCGCATCAACCAGATCTATGAAGGTGCTAATGGCGTGCAGGCGCTCGACCTCGTCGGACGCAAACTCCGGCGCAAGGGCGGTGCCGGCGCGATGCTGCTACTTTCGACCATCACCTCCTGGATCGAGGACGCGGCCAAGACCGAGGCCATGACAGGCTTCACAGATTCCCTCAAGGATGGTCTTGGGGTATTGCAGAAGGCAACGCTCTGGCTTGCAAGCCATGGCCCACAAAATCCCAATGATGCCGGCGCTGCGTCGGTACCGTTCCTCAGGCTCGTTGGCATCGTCGTTGTCGGCTGGATGTGGGCACGCATGGCGAAGATCGCGCAGGAAAAACTCGCAGCAGGCGCAGGTGACGCGGAGTTCTACCGCGCCAAGCTCGTCTCAGCCCGCTACTGGATGGAGCACATGATGCCTGAGTGCGACCTCCTCTACACACGCATTGCAGCAGGAAGCGACACCATCATGGCCTTTGCCTGACGGCAAAGGTTGTTCACTGCGCAGACGGTGTGATCCCTAGTTCACCTGCTCGCTCCTCCCTGCGACCTCAGCGCCCAGGGTGCGGCATCCTGGGCAGGTATGGCATTCCGTCGTTGTGCGAAGGTCTCGGCGATAGATTTTTGCGGGCCTGCAATCTGACGCGAACGTGCGAAACGATCGCGATCGCGCCTCACGATGAACATGCGACGCTCACGGCATGTCAACAGTTGCTGGGTCCTTGTTGGTGGCGGCAGGTTACCTAAAGGCGGGTACCCGTGAGGACCGCGCGGCGCTACAGCTTCAGGCGCACACCAGGACCGCCGCCGTTTTGTGGCACGAATTCGATCCCGGCAGCTTCAAGTGCCTGCTGAATCTGCAGGAGGGTGCTCTCGAATAATGTCTCGCCCCGTTCGAGGCGGGAAATTGTGTTTGGCGAGACCTTCGCGAGTGCCGCAAGGTCGCGTATCCCGATCTGCAATGCCGCGCGCGCCATTCTGCATTGCGCCGGAGTTATCGACATAAATTGTAGCCCTGTTACTATCTCCTTGCACTCACGCCCCGAAAGTAGTAGCATTGCTACTATCTTGAGTAATTGGTCGCGCCGATGGCAGAGGCTGGCACGACCGCGCTCGAAGGGTGCTCCGAGGTATGAGCGATTCCAAGACTAGCATGACTCGCGTCCAACTCAGCCGCAGGACGCCAACAAGTGGGGCTACCGCGCCAGTCATGGTCTGCTCACAGCCCACCCTAAATCCAGCGGTACAACCGGAGCCTATTCTCGAGTTTTATCAGGACTGGGAGCGACTGCGAGCATATGTGACAGAACTCTGTCACCATTGCCAAGCTCTTGAACACGCGCTGCTTGAAAACACGCTCACCGAGATGAAGCATTGCGATGTCAACTCGGACACAAACGAAGATGCCGCCCCAACAAGGACGCTACCCGACATCAGGGCGGGTGCGTCCGCCTCTTTCGTCCATTGGCATTCCAGCTTCAACGCAGAACCGACCAGCCTCGCGCTACACGCATTGAGCTGGCATGATTTGGAGAGACTCAGATCGCAAGAAGCCAATGGTTGGACTGAACTGCAAGCTGCCGCGAACGCAGTCTTTGACACCCCCGCCCAGAGCCTGACGGGAGTGGGATTGAAGCTTCAGATAATCCTCACAATGTGTGCTACCGGACCAGGCGACACTGAATTTCCGGTACCGCAATTGCGCGCCGCGCTCGCAGACCTGCAGCGAATTTGCAACCCCTCACAGAATGACGATCAGAGTGCATCCTCTGAGCACACATCAGTTTAGAGCGAATGTTGGGCGGGCTACATCAGGTCGTCGTGTGAGGACCTCGCGCGTGTTCGGCAAGCCACAGCCCCATGCAAAGGCCCCTCCTCCGTTTTGCAGACCAGGCTGATCGTGCCGCGGGGCGATGCATCGCTGTGAAGCGGCTTTTGCGATGTGCGGGCGCCTGAAGACAACAGGCAGAGGCCGTATCTTGATGCTCCCGAGAAGTTTTCCTTCAAGGCAAGGCGTCTCTGGGAACCTTATTTGATCGCAACAAGGATTGCGATCACCCCAAGTCCGATCGTCAGCAGCAGTGGGATCACCCATTTGTATTGTTTGATCTCTGTGGTCAGGGCCGTCACATCGGACGTCAATGTGCCCACATTCGCGCTTAGCGAACGCAGCGTGGTCAGCACCTCGGACAGCGCCATGCCATCGCTCTCGGTGATGAACTCGATTTCCTCGGGACCAAGTTCCGTCTTGCCCTGATAGGGGCCCCGATATGGCTGCTCAGCCGGCTCTTCCAAGCGGTGAAACTCGATCGATAGAAAATCATCCTTGTACGGCAGCGTGACCGGCTTTGGCGTCAGATTTGTAATTCCAACCATGAGGCGGCCTTCATAGCCGGGGGCGACCTGTGGCCCGGTCGTGGCAATGAGGCCGCGACGGGCATATTTCGAGCGAAGACCGAACCGCGCTGTATGTTGCGCATCAAGCCGGATTGTCTCGAATACCTGGATAACGGCAAAATCACCGGGTTGAACGACAAGGTATCCATCGCTTTTGATGTTGACCTTCTTCTTTAATGACGTCGTGATACCCAACTCGCCGACCCGAAGGTCTAGGCTTGCCGGTTGGAGTTGCCCTTGATCGAGCGGATCAATACCAATGGCGCCTGCCGCGCACGCGTCTCGCATTTGTTTATCTGCGAGAATCACAGCAGGGCTCCCTAAACGCACGTCTAAGACTAGAACAAACCGCTAACGCTCGGCAACGCGCGCGGCGAGGACTGCACCTGTGATTCTGCGCGCAGCACCCCAATTTCATAGGGCGCGCCCGCGGCGCGTGTAACCTCCCAACCTTACGGAATTGTGTTTTTAATCCGAATCGTTTCTCACCTCTCAACCTGATATCACAGATTGACGGGCCCGGTGCCAGGGTGCTTGAGTGGCCGTACGTGTTTGAACAGGGGGACAAGTATGGCATCCAAACGGGACAAAGAGCTTGGCATGGATCGGCCGATTGCACGGCGCGATTTCCTGCAAGGTGCGGCGATTACGCTTGCTGCCGCCGGCACCCTTTCTCCCGAACTGGTTGCTGCAGCCCAGGCGGAGCAGCTGGCGCAGAACGGCGCCGGTTACTACCCGCCCACACGCCTTGGCATGCGCGGCAGCCACCCCGGCTCCTATGAGGCGGCCCACGAAGTGCGCGATGGCGACTTCTGGCAGAACGCTGCCGGCCTCGTCGACACCGGTGAGACCTTCGATCTGGTCGTGGTGGGTGGTGGCATCAGCGGTCTTTCCGCGGCGCACTTTTATCGCGAGGCCCATCCCAAGGCCCGCATCCTCATCATCGAAAACCACGATGATTTCGGGGGGCATGCCAAGCGCAACGAATTCCATGTCGACCATCGCATGCTGCTGCTCAATGGCGGCACCATGGATATCGACAGTCCCTATCCCTATAGCCAGGTGGCCAATGGCCTCCTCAACAAACTCGGTGTCTATCCCGTCGAGCTCGCCAAGACCTGCGACGACCCTGAGATCTACAAGTCGCGCCAGCTGAAGCCAGGCGTGTATTTTGACAAAGAAACCTTTGGCACCGACCGGCTCGTGCTCGGTATGGCCGAGTATGGCCGCGGCCCCAAATCGCCTGAAGCGGTCAAGGCCTTCCTCGCAAAGACCCCGCTCGCACCCAAGGTGCAGCGCGACGTTCTGCGCATCGAAACCGGCGATGAAGATTACCTGCCTGGTCTCAGCTCCGACCAGAAGAAG
>JAGWRJ010000282.1 GCA_028869725.1 Alphaproteobacteria bacterium
AAGATGATGATGGTGGCAAGGCTCGAGCCCAGAAGAGGCGACAGGAATTCGCGGGCAGCGACAAAGACGGAGCTATCCTCGCGCGCCCGCCTGGGATCGCCAGCCCGACGCGCGATGTGTTCGATCATGACGATCGCATCATCGATCAAAATGCCGATCGCTGCCGCAATGCCTCCGAGGGTCATGATGTTGAAGGTCATGCCCAGCACGTCGAGCAGCAGGACCGTGGCGAGGACGGAGAGCGGCACGATCGCCATTGCAACCAAGGTCACCCGCCAGTTGCGCAGAAACCCGAAGACGACAACGCCGGCAAAGACAAGGCCGATCAGGATCGCCTCTTCCACCGCGCCGATCGAGGAACGGACAAGCTGCGTCTGGTCGTACCATTTATAAAGATGGATGGTTGTGGGCTCCTTGGCCATGAAGGCCTTCAGGCGGGCAGAAACCGCACTTTCGAGACTCAAGGAATCGGCACTGTCCTGCTGGTAGACGTCGAAGGTGACTGCCGGCTGGCCGTTGTCATTGACGAGGAGCCATTGTGGAACCGAGCCCATCGTGACCGAGGCCAGATCGCCGAGACGAACGATGCCGCCGCCCTTTGTTCTGAGCGCGATCTTCCGCACCGAATTGAGCGAGGTCAGGGCATTGTTGTTGATGACAAGAAACAGCAGATCATTGTCTTCAAGCCGGCCAACCGCCTTGATCGTGTTGCTCGCCGAAATCGCCTTGCTGACATCGCCAAGCGTCAGGCCATAGGCCGAAAGTTGTTCCGGCGTTACCCGAACCTGTACTTCGGGTGTCTGTCCGCCCATCACGCCGACACGCCGAACCCCGGGAATACCCATCAGCAGGGGCGTGATCTCATAGCGCGCCATCTGTCGCAGCTGGGCGGGCGACTGCACCTTGGAAATCAGCGCGTAAGAGACGAACGGCATGATGACGTTCGGGCTCATCTGAATCACGTCATAGCGTGTACCCTTGGGCAGATCCGGCAACTTCTGCGCAAAGGCGGCGTCGACGCGCAAAAGAGCCTGGTTCATATCGAAGCCCCAGGGGAAATCGACAAAGATCTGAGCCGAGCCACGCGAGGTGGTCGATACCACATTGAGGGCACCAGGGACCGAACGGGCCACCTGCTCAAGCGGCTGGGTGACGTCGATCAGCATCTGCTTGGCGGGCATGCTGCCGGCATTGACCTCGACGCGGATGCGCGGAAAGCTCGTGACCGGGAACAGTCCAACCGGCATGGCGATACCGGCAAAGAGTCCTGCGGTGGCAAGCGCAAGTGCCACACACAGTATTGCCAGTTTATGGCGCTTGAGGATGTGCACAAACATCAGCGTGGGCCCGCCACGGAGGACGAACTGGCAACGCGAACGCGCATGCCCGCTTTGAGCTGGTAGTTTCCGGCAAGAACGATAGGCGCTTTGGGGTCAAGTGGGCCCTTGATCACGTCCTGCCCCTGATCGGAATTGAGCACCTCGACGGGAACGAGCCTAGCTCTGCCATGTGGTGCCTGCACCACATAGGGCCGGCCCTTGGTGTCAAGCAGGAGCGCGGCATGCGGCACGATGATGCCTGATACCGTGCGGGCGGTAATCGCAGCACGCACGGTCTCGCCCGGAAACAACTGATTGGGTGGCAGGCTGATCTCGACCGGAACAAGTCCGGTGGACGGATCGACGACGGCGCCTCTCATCACCACGTGTCCGGAAAGGGGCGCACCCGCGGCACCGCTTACCGGGGTCAGCGCTGCCGGCGCACCGAGCCTGATCTGGGCGGCGTCGGCGGGAGTTACCCCAACGCGCAAGACCAATGACGCGGGCGGCGCGATCGTCAGAAGTGGCGCACCTTCCTGGACGAGAGAGCCCACCCGGGTGGACAGCATGGTCACGGTGGCCGCGAACGGCGCTCTCAGCGTGCGCGCGCCGCCGGCCCCTACTGCCCTGAGTGCGTCGAGGTTGGCACGAGCGTCCTGAACCACCTTCTGCGCATTGGCAAGGTCCTGCCGTGTCGCCAGATATTGTCCAACCAAAGCTTTGGTGCGCGCCTCGCCGGCCAGAGCTGCCCGCAGAGCCGACTGCGCCTGCGCATAGCGCGCGCTGGTGGCCGGACTGGGGGCAAGTTCGATCAGGGGCGCACCCTTGACCACGTTCTGACCGAGCCGCACCTCGATGGCACGCACGCTTGCGGCCACCGGCGCCATCACTGCCTGCTCGACCGCAGGATCGGCCGCAACCACGCCATAGGCATCGATGCGATGGGGTAACGCGCCATGGCGCAGCTGCGTCTCAACCACTAGCGCACTGACATCCGCTGCACGGGCGGCGGCTCTGCCCACGACGCCCAGCACAACAAGGGAAAAAATCAGCCGAAGGGTCGTATAATTACGCGTCATCATGATTTTTTGTCCGCATCAGCCCCGAGGGGAGGAAGGCCAAGCACCGTGCGCAATGCAATGGTGTCCTGCCACAGGGTTTGCTTGAGATCGGCGAGTTCTCCCTCGCGCGAGGCAAGGCTGGTTTCGAGCAGCACGTAACTTGCCGGCGACAGATTGCCTTCCGCATAGGCCGCCCGTGCACGCGCAGCCATGCGACGCAGTACCGGCACAGCCTGTTCAAGGGTCCCAACCTGTCTGTGCAGCAGCACAAGCGCATGCCAGGTGCGCCAGGCATCGGATGCGGTCAGATCAAGACGGGCCTGA
>JAGWRJ010000283.1 GCA_028869725.1 Alphaproteobacteria bacterium
TCCAGTGATAAGCGTGTGTCTTCTGGTAGAGCACGTACGTGTCCGCCAGGACTTTCGCCAGAGCATCGGCGATCGCCTTGCGATCGGCTTTGTTAATTCCGATATTGATCTCCATGACAGCTCCTTTTGGATGTTTTCCACGCAACTAAATCCACTGGACGTCGTTCGCATATAGTTTGGAATTATTCCAACGTAACGATCCAGGGCACGTGCCCCCTTCCACTGGCCGGTGTATCGTCGCCGACCGGCCACCAGAGCGTCCCTCTGTCTCAGACTAAAGCGTTACCCGTGCAAAAGGTGCCGGCTCGCACCAGGCTACGCGGGCGCGGAAATGCCGGCGTCGCCCCCCCGGGCGATGGACAAGACGCCCGTCTACACAAGGTTCGTGTCGTGCCGTCTGGCTTCGAAAGAGGTTGAGACCACACTCGGACCTGCCAATCGCACCAAATAATTGAGCAAGGTCCGGGACTGGAGCATATGGGCGGCGGCTATGCCGCCGCCCACGCCATTCATGCAGCCTTCTTATGCTGCGCAACGACAAGATCCGCCAGCTTTCCAGACAGCTCGGCCAGATGATCAAATTCGACTTCAAAGCTACCAACGCCTTGCGTCAATGACCGCAGGTCGATGATGAGGTCCGATAATTCGGCCATTGGCATCTGCGCCAACACGGTATCCCAGCCGCGCCAACCAGGACGTGCATCATAACCCATCAGCTGCCCACGCCGGCTTGACACTACACCATTGACCTTTGCAGTCGCCTCGCTCGGTACATGGATTTGCACCCGCATAATTGGCTCCAGGAGCACTGGGCCGCACTCTGGCATACCTTCCTGCATGGCGATGCGCGCCGCGCTCTGAAACGCCGCATCCGAGGAGTCCACCGAATGGTAGGAGCCATCGGTCAGCGTCACGGCGATATCAACGACCGGAAAGCCAAGAGGTCCGCATTTGAGATATTCAGCGACACCCTTTTCTACCGAGGGAATCCACTGCTTTGGTACAACTCCACCGGTGATGCGATCCGTGAAAACAAAGCCGGTTCCGCGGGGAAGAGGGGCGATGTCGAGCACCACGTCACCAAATTGTCCGTGCCCGCCAGTCTGACGCTTGTATCGGCCACGCTGGGTTGTCGATTTACGGATTGTCTCCTTGTACGGCACCCGGGGAGCGTGGGTGTTGAGCTTGAGCCCGTATTTTCCGATCAGCTTGTCGGTTGCGACCTTCAGATGGATATCCCCCTGTCCGCACAGAGCCATCTCATTGAGTTCAGCGTTCTGCTCCAGAATGAGCGAAGGATCCTCCTCGTGGAGCTTGGCAATCGCCGCCGTCAGTTTGACTTCGTCCTTGCGGTCGGCGACCTCAATACCAAGACGGTAAACCGGAGGAATGCGCTCGATTTCTATCCTGGGTAGTGACATTTCCTTGGCCTCAGCCAATGTTTCGCCAGTCAGAACGACCTCAAGCCGTCCCAATCCCACGCAGTCGCCAGCCACCGCCTCCGACAGCTTGCTGACCTCGGCGCCGCGCAAGGAGAAAATGCCCCCAACGCGTACGTCACTGCCGTTTCTCATATGCAGGACGGCACCATCCTTAAGTGGAGAACCGAAGACGCGCCCCAGGCTCATCTTCCCCCCCTGTGCCGAATGGTATGTTTTCAGAATCTGCACGATCGCTCCCTTGTTCAGCTGCAGACCCAGCCGGGCGGCCGTTCTTTCTGAACTAGGGACTTCATGACGTAGAGCCTTTAGCAACCTACGTATACCGTTATCGTTCTCTGCTGAACCAATCAGCACCGGAACGAGATCTCCAGCGCCCAGTTCCTTGGCTAGATCCTCAAATACCTCGGACGGGGGTGGTACCGCGTCACTCAGAAGTTCTTCCATAAGATGCTCGTCGAAGTCGGCTAGCTTTTCGAGCATCGCAAAGCGAGCCTCGGCTTCGCGGGCCCTGATTTCATCATCCATGGCAATCGTTTCGCTCGGCGCGTGCTGGCGGTACACAAAGGCGCGCTCCAGCGCCAGGTCGACAAATCCCGTTACCGCGCCATTCTCCCAGATCGGGATCTGGCGCAGTAAAAGGGGCTTGTCAGACGCCTCCTGCAGGAATGCCAGCAGGTCACGTATGCTTCCGGCTGCCTTATCGATCTTGTTCACAAACAGGAAGTGGGGAATTTTCTGCTCTTCCAGTCTTTTCAGATATGGCTTTAGCATCATCAGCTTATCGGACAGCGGCTCGCAGACAACTACCGCAGCATCAACGCCCGGCAGGACACCAAGTGTGTCGGCCATCAACTCGATGGAGCCAGGGCAGTCGAGTATCGTAAAGCGCTCATCCAGGTAATCGAATGTTGCGCAGTTGACATCGATACTCATCTGACGCGCTCGCGCCTCAGGACTATAATCACCAACGCTGCTTCCGGCAGTCACAGAACCCTTTCGTCCGATTGCCCCGGCCGCAAACAGCATCGCATCCAAAAGGCTCGTCTTGCCGGACCCGTAGGGTCCAACCAAGGCCACTGTACGTGGCCCGTTACCTCCATTCCTGTTTGACATGTGCGCCTCTTCCCTATCCGGAGCATCAATCCGGACCGAGGCGCGGCGGGCGCATTTCCCATCATAGGACCGCGTCACGCGCCCCGCAGTTGGAATGCTCGCGCTGAATGACGCTGCCAGCAAGAGGAATCGTCCGCGGATGGAACAAAACTGTCAAA
>JAGWRJ010000284.1 GCA_028869725.1 Alphaproteobacteria bacterium
CCCGGTTCACGCGCCAGGTTTGACGGCGATTTCGCACCTGCGATACTGGCACAACAAAACTGGCCTGGAGAGTTCATGAGTACGGATGATGTAAAGCTGCCCCCCGACTGGGTGGCACTGGCGCGCAAGGAGCTCAAGTCCGACACTTTGGAGCCGTTGACCTGGAGGACGCCGGAAGGTTTTGTCGTCAAGCCGCTCTACACTGCCGCCGACCTCGAAGACCTTGAGAGCAACGGCCTTCCGGGCATGGCACCGTTCACCCGCGGTGTCAGAGCCACCATGTACGCAGGGCGCCCGTGGACCATCCGCCAATATGCCGGATTTTCCACCGCGGAAGAGAGCAATGCGTTTTACCGGGCCAATCTGGCAGCTGGCCAGATGGGGCTTTCAGTTGCGTTCGATCTCGCCACGCACCGCGGCTACGACAGCGACCATCCCCGCGTTGGGGGCGACGTCGGCAAGGCTGGTGTCGCGATCGATTCTGTCGAGGACATGAAAATTCTCTTTAGCGGAATTCCGCTCGACAAGATGAGCGTGTCCATGACCATGAACGGAGCAGTTATCCCGATCATGGCCAACTTTATTGTTGCCGCCGAGGAACAGGGGGTGCCACCCGAGAAGCTGTCTGGCACCATTCAGAACGACATCCTCAAAGAATTCATGGTGCGCAACACGTATATTTATCCGCCGGCTCCCTCGATGCGCATCATTGCCGACATCATCGAATATACGGCGCGGAAGATGCCAAAGTTCAACTCGATTTCGATCTCTGGCTATCACATGCATGAAGCCGGTGCGACAGCGGTACAGGAGCTGGCGTATACGCTTGCTGATGGCATGGAATATGTTCGTGCAGCGATTAAAAAGGGTCTGGCCGTCGATGATTTCGCGCCGCGGCTGTCGTTCTTTTTCGGTATTGGCATGAACTTCTTCATGGAGATTGCGAAACTTCGTGCGGCACGCATGTTGTGGTCGCAGATCATGAGCAACTTCGGAGCGAAATCCCCGAATTCCCTCATGTTACGTACGCATTGCCAAACCAGTGGTGTATCCCTGACCGAACAGGACCCCTACAACAACATTGTCCGCACCGCCTTTGAAGCCTTGTCGGCGGTGCTCGGAGGCACACAGTCGCTGCACACTAACTCGTTCGATGAAGCGATTGCGCTCCCGACCGATTTTTCTGCGCGTATTGCGCGTAATACGCAGTTGATTCTCCAGCATGAGACGCATGTAACACGAGTCGTCGATCCGTTAGCAGGCTCCTATTATCTTGAATCTCTTACCGCCTCGCTTGCCGAGCACGCCCGGAAAATTATCGATGAAGTCGAAGCAATGGGCGGAATGACGCGCGCGGTAGAAGCTGGTGTTCCGAAACTGCGCATTGAGGAAGCCGCAGCCAAGCGTCAAGCGCGCATCGATCGTGGAGAAGACGTGATTGTTGGTGTCAACCGCTTCAAGCTCAAGGATGAGCCACCTGTCGAGGTGCGTGACATCGATAATGCCGCGGTACGTGAAGCGCAGATCGTACGCTTAAAGAAAACCCGTGCAGAACGTGACCAAGGGCGTTGTGACGCAGCGCTGGCGGCGCTCAGCGCGGGAGCAAAAGCCGACGCAAATCTCCTGGAATTGGCGATAGATGCCGCACGGGCTCGGGCAACGGTTGGCGAGATTTCAGCCGCGATGGAAAAGATATTTGGCCGCCACCAGGCAGAGATCCGCTCCATAGCGGGAGTTTATGGAAAAGCCTATGAAGGAGACAACGAATTTGCCTCGATACAGGGCGATGTGGAACGCTTCGAACAAGATACCGGACGTCGGCCACGTATTCTTGTTGCCAAGATGGGGCAGGACGGTCATGACCGTGGTGCGAAGGTGATCGCAACTGCGTTCGCTGATCTAGGTTTTGATGTGGACATCGGACCACTGTTTCAGACGCCAGACGAGGTGGCCAAGGATGCGATCGAAGCGGACGTACATGTCGTTGGCATCTCGAGCCAGGCGGCGGGCCACAAGACCTTGGTCCCCCAGCTTATCGACGCGCTTAAGCGGCAGGGCGGAGAGGATATTCTCGTCATTGTGGGCGGCGTGATTCCGGCTCAGGATTATGCTTTTCTGCAGCAGGCTGGAGTGGCGGCCATCTTCGGGCCAGGCACCAACATCGTGGATGCCGCGGCAAGAGTTCTGCATCTCATTCGGAGCCGCACGCAGCAGGCAGCCTGATTCAAGCGGTCTGAGGTGAACCGCTTTGGTCTGGGGAAGATGCCGCGACTACTCGGGCACGTGCTTCAAAGGCATCACTCATCCGTGTGAGCACGTGGGCAAATGCTTGGCCTGCGATTGCGCCCAGCAGGCGGCTCTTGAATTCAAACTCGATCGAAAAATCCACTCGGCACATCTTGCCCTCGGGGGTAAACGCCCAGTTATTGCGGAGGTAGCGAAATACGCCTTCGGTTTGGCTAACCGCGATGGTGCGGGCTGCCGGGTCAAGTACGATTCGGCTGGTATAACGTTCTCGAAACGCTTTGAATCCGACGAGCATTTCAGCCGTGACGATCTCGCGCTCACCGTTCTGACTGCGTGAGAGTAGACGCAGGCCCATACACCAAGGCAGAAATTGTGGGTAGTGCTCTACGTCGGCCACCACCTCGTACATCAGATCAGCCGAGTATGGAACAAGTCGGGTTTCGTGATGCGCAGTCACGTCGAGACAATCAGTTCTGGCGCGCAGCGCGGGCGGCCTGCAATTGGGCGAAATCCGCGTCGGCATGATAGGACGAACGTGTCAGTGGGCTGGCGGAAACCATAAGAAAGCCCTTGGCACGGGCGATGGCTTCCAGTC
>JAGWRJ010000022.1 GCA_028869725.1 Alphaproteobacteria bacterium
GGGCCATTCGGCGCGGGCGGCGATCCTGGCCATGGGCGGCGCCCATTATGCGCTTGGAAGCGAAGGCTCGCTCTCCTTCCAGCCTCTGGGCGGCATCGACGATCCGGCCGAGCGCAGCTGGGCCGCGGGATGGGTGGCGAGCCTTCTCGCCCATGAGAAACTGTCCGTCACGCCGGAGCTCAAGGAGACCCTATGGTCCGCGCTCTCGAGCCTGGCCTCGGCGCCGGCCGCCGAGCGCACACTGACGGGGCTGTCTCTGCTCCTGCAATCCAACGCTCTCAAATCGGCGCTGATGCCCTACACCTTGGAAGGCCCCTTCGGCCGTCTCCTCGACGCCGATTACGACGACCTGACGCTTCGTGACGTCCAGTGCTTCGAGACCGAAGCCCTGATGCATGAGACCGGCGTGGTCATGCCGGTGCTGACCTATCTTTTCCACCGCCTGGAGGAGCGCTTTGACGGAGCGCCCGCGCTTCTGATTCTCGACGAAGCCTGGGTCTATCTCGACGATCCGCTCTTCGCCGCGCGCATTCGCGAATGGCTCAAGGTGCTGCGCAAGAAGAATGTCGCCGTCGTGTTCGCCACCCAGTCCCTGGCCGACATCGCCAACAGCACGATTGCCCCGGCCATCATCGAATCCTGTCCGCAGCGCATCTTCCTGCCGAACGAGCGGGCGATTGAGCCGCAGCAGCGCGAGACCTATGGCCGTTTCGGCTTGAACGAACGCCAGGTCGAGCTGATCGCGCGTGCCGTGCCCAAGCGGCAATATTATCTGCAATCGCGCCAGGGCAATCGGCTGTTCGAGCTCGCCCTCGGTCCCATTGCCTTGACGCTGTGCGGCGCGTCGGACGTCGCGAGCCAATCGCTCATTGATCAAGTGCTGGCTGGTGGCGGGACATCAGGCTTCGCGGAGCGGTTCCTCGCCGCCAAAGGCCTCGATTGGGCAGCGGCATTGCTGGGAGATGCGCGGACAGAGGAGATCGCAGTATGAAACGGATCGTTCCTTCTCTGCTCGTCGGGGCGACCATGGTGGCTTTGCTCATCAGCGGTCCCGCCGATGCCCAATGGGCCGTGTTCGACTCGGCCAATTACGGCCAGAACCTGCTCGAAGCCGCCCGCGCTCTGCAGCAAATCAACAACCAAATCCGCCAGCTGCAAAACCAGGCAGCGATGCTTCAGAACATGGGACGCAATCTCGCCTCGCTCAACAACTCGCAACTCACGACCATGATCACGGCTCTGAGCTCGATCAGCACGCTCATGGATCGGGGTCAGGGGATCGCCTTCAATGTCGATGCGACGACCCAAGCCTTCGCCGGCAGCTTCCCGCAAACCTATCCGGCTACCGCGACGAGCGGGACATTGGAGCAGGACGCGCATCAGCGCTGGCAGGATGCAATGGCAGCCTTCCAGAACACCCTGCAGGTCCAGGCGCAGGTTGCCGAGAACGTTCAGGCGGACAGCGCCACGCTCTCGCAACTCGCGAACGAATCCCAAGGTGCCGAAGGCAATCTTCAGGTGAGCCAGGCCGGCAATCAGCTGCTGGCGCTCTCCACCAAGCAGCAATTGCAAATCCAAAGCCTGATGGCCGCGCAATATCGCGCGACTGCGCTCGAACAGGCCAGGCGTGCCGAGGCCGAGGAGGAAGGCCATGCCGCCTTCGAATCCTTCATCGGCGCCAGCAACGCCTATACGCCGCAGTGAGAGCACTAGGTCATGCATGATCTCAACGTCATCGACCAGTTCCTGCAGACCTTCATCCGTTACATCGATAGCGGCTTTGGTCTTCTGAACGGCAATGTCGCGGCGCTCACCTCGATCCTGATCGCGATCGACGTGACCATTGCCGGCCTCTTCTGGGCGATGGATGGCGAAGCCAATATTCTGGGGCGCCTGATCAAAAAGATTCTTTATGTCGGCGCTTTCGCCTTCATCATCAACAATTTCTCGACCCTCGCGACCATCATCTACAATTCCTTTGCCGGGCTCGGGCTGCAAGCGATCGGCAGCACGATGACCCCACAAGACCTGTTGCGGCCGGGCAAGCTGGCGGGAACGGGTTTCACCGCCGCCTGGCCGCTGTTGCAGGAGGCGGGGAATTACCTCGGATTCTCGACTTTCGTATCGCACTTCATCACGATCATGGTGCTGTTGATCGCCTGGGTGATCGTCGTCCTGTCGTTCTTCATCTTGGCGATACAGCTCTTCATCACTATCCTGGAATTCAAGCTGACGACCTTGGCCGGTTTCGTGCTGGTGCCCTTCGCGCTCTGGAACAAGACGGCCTTCCTCGCCGAGCGGGTGCTGGGCAATGTCGTGGCCTCCGGCATCAAGGTCATGGTGCTGGCCGTGATCGTCGGCATCGGCACGACCTTCTTCCACGAATTCATCCAGGCCCTGCCGGGCCATGAGCCGAGCCTCAAGGACGCAATGACCTTGGTGCTGGCGTCGCTGTCTCTGTTCGGGCTCGGCATCTTTGGGCCCGGGATTGCGACAGGCCTCGTGGCCGGCGCGCCGCAATTGGGTGCCGGCGCGATGATCGGCACGGCCGCGGCGCTGGCCGGCGGCACGATGCTGGCCGGTGCCGGCGCCCGCGCCATGGGCGGCGGCGGTCTCGCGGCCATCCGTGCCGGCAGCGCGGTCGGTTCTGGCGCTTCGACGGCCTATCGGCTGGGCCAGGCGACGTCGGGTGAAACCGGTCTTGCCGGTGTCGGTGCCGGTCTTGGCGGCGTCGCGCGCGCGGCCAGCGGCGCGGCCCGCCAAGGCATCGGGTTCGGCGGAGGTTCATCGACGCTTGGTCGGGCCGGAGCCCAGGCGGCATGGCGGGCGACCGGCGGCACCATGGCAACGTCCCCTGGAAGCGCAGCCTCCGGCGTCGGCGACAGCGCACCGGCCTGGGCCCGTCAGCTTCATCGCGCACAGCGCCGCCGCGGCCATGTGCAGATGGCGACGCAGGCCATCAAGGACGGCGACCGGCCCGGACACGGGATCAGCCCCAGCATTCGTGAGGACGGCTGATGTTCAAGCGCACCATCCAGCGCTACGGCCAGACGCCGGAACCGGCGACGCCCTATCAAAAGGCGGCGCAGGTCTGGGACGAGCGCATTGGCTCGGCGCGGGTTCAGGCTAGGAACTGGCGGCTGATGGCGTTCGGGGCCTTGGGCCTGTCCGTCGCGCTGGCGGGTGGGCTCCTCTGGCAATCGGTTCAGAGCCGGGTCGTGCCCTATGTTGTCGAAGTCGACAAGCTCGGTGGCGTGCGCGCCGTGGGGCCGGCGATCGAGGCCTACAATCCCAATGATGCGCAGATCGCCTATTTCCTGGCGCGGTTCATCACCGATGTCCGCTCCCTGCCGAGCGATCCCGTCATCGTGCGCAAGGATTGGCTCGAGGCTTACGCCTATACGACCGACCATGCCGCCGCCTTCCTGAGCAATGACGCCCAGCGCAACGATCCCTTCAAAGCCGTTGGCAAGCGCACGGTCTCGGTCGATGTCGCCAGCGTGGTGCGGATTTCGAAGGAATCGTTCCAAGTCAAATGGACCGAAGAGACTTACGAACAAGACGCACTCGCCAAGACGGACCATTGGACCGCGATCCTGTCGGTCGTGATGCGCCCGCCGGCCAATGCTGATGTGCTGCGCAAGAATCCCCTCGGTCTCTACGTCAACACCATCGATTGGTCGCGCGAACTGAGCCCCGGCGAGAGCGATTGAGGAGAGCGCCATGCATCTATCTGCTCGACATGTTCTGGCCCTGCTGGCTGTAACTGCGCTCAGTGCCTGTGCGGTCAAGCCGCCGCACCTCCCCGAGGACTCGGCCGCGTTCAAACCGGCAAAGATCGAACACGATCCCGCGCCGATTGCCCCCGTCGCACCGACGAAAATCGCCCCGCCGCCGATCCGCGAGCGCATCACGCCGGCCAAAAAGGATCCGACGCCGCCCATCGCGCGGGTCGAGGCCGCCAACAAGCATGCACTCCTGGAGCCGCGGCGCGATGGCTTCATCAATGCTGTCCAGATCTATCCCTTTTCGGCCAATGCCCTCTATCGCCTCTACGCGGCGCCCGAGCAGGTCAGCGATATCGTCCTGCAGCCGGGCGAGACCCTGTCGGCGATTTCGGCCGGCGACACGGTGCGCTGGACCGTCGGCGACACGACCAGCGGCAGCGGGGCCAAGCGATGCGTGCATGTGCTGGTCAAGCCGTTCGAGGCCGGGCTCAAGACCAATCTCGTGATTCTGACCGACCGGCGAACCTATCATCTCGAGCTGCAGAGCACACCACTTGCCGCCATGGCCGCCGTCTCCTGGACCTATCCGAACGACGAGCTCATCGCCCGTAGAAAGGCCCAAGCCGTCGCCCTGAACACCGTCGATCGCGGCGTTGCGCTCCACGATCTGCATTTCGACTACGCGATCAGCGGCGATCAACCGTCCTGGCGGCCGCTGCGCGCCTTCGATGACGGTCACAAGGTCTATATTGAGTTTCCGGCGGGGATCGACCAGGGCGAGGCCCCACCACTTTTCGTGGTGGGCGCTGACGGCGACAGCGATCTCGTCAATTACCGCATGCGCGGACGCTACTATGTTGTCGACCGGCTGTTCGCAGCGGCCGAGCTGCGTCTCGGCCAGGACCCGCAACAGATCGTGCGCATCACCCGAACCGACGACAAGCGAGCAGAAGGGACCGCCTCCCTGTTCTGAGAAGAGCTATGGCTGATATGACGCCCAATTCGAACCAGAAGCTCGATCCGGAATCGCTGGTGCTCCGGGCGAGGCCCCGCAGCGTCGTGCGCTTCAAGCGGGGACTCCTGATCGGAATATCAGCCGCGGTCTTGCTCGCGATTTTTGGCGCCACCTGGTTTGCTTTGGGCGAGAGCGGACACCGCCGCCCCGAGACCGGCGAGAATGCCTATCACATCGATCACAAGAACACGCCCGACGATCTGGACTCCCTGCCGGCGAGCTATGACAAGATCAAGCCGCTCGGACCGCCA
>JAGWRJ010000023.1 GCA_028869725.1 Alphaproteobacteria bacterium
GACTCATTCTCCTGCGGCATGCCTGCCGGCGTGTAGCGCAGGGCTTGATTTGGCACACGCAGGACATTGTCGCGCTCCGCCGTAATGATACGAACCGTAGCGGTCATGCCTGGCTTGAGCAGCATCTTCTGGTTGTCAACGTTGACGACCACGTCATAGGTCACCACGTTCTGTACCGTCTGCGGTGCCTGGCGAACCTGGGCGACGGTGCCGCGGAAGGTATGATTGGGGAAAGCTTCGACCGTGAACTCGGCGCGGTCGCCCTTGCGGATATCGCCAATATCTCCCTCGCTTACATTGGTATCGACTTCCATATGATTCAGATCGGTTGCGATCAGAAAGAGTGTCGGGGTCTGAAAGCTTGCTGCCACGGTTTGACCAATCGTCACGTTGCGAGATACGACGATTCCATCCACTGGCGAGACTATATTCGTATAGCCAAGATTGACCTGGGCGGCGTGAAGCTCGGCCGCGCGTTGCTCAATCGTGGCCTGGTCGAGCGAAACCTGGGCCCGCGCCTGATTGAGCGCGTTGAGTGCCACATCGTAGCTGTCCTGCGAGGTTGCTTTCTGGGCGAGCAGCTTCGCGTAACGCCCTTCAGTGACGTCGGCGTAGGCAAGGTTTGCCATATCTTTTTTGAGTTGCGCCTTTGCCACGCCCAGGCTGGCCTGATCCTGATCGACAATTGACTGATATGGACGCGGGTCGATCTTGGCGCAGATCTGCCCCTTCTTGACCTGTGTATTGAAGTCGCAATGAATGTCCTGGATGACCCCTGACACGTAGGAACCTACGATGATCGTGAGTACCGGATTGACGGAGCCCGTCGCAGTAATCGCACGGGCGATTACGCCGCGCGTCACCGGAGCGGTCTGGTAGACGATGGAACTCTTTGCACGCAGTGTGAATATCCCCACCGCCGCGACAACCAGCACCAGGCCGAACACCACGATCAATTTTGTTCGCGCCGAGCGGCTTTTCCAGATATTGCGAGCGGGGCCCGCGACGCGCTTCAGAAATCCGGGTCTTGCGCCCGTATCTCTAACGCCATGCGTGTTCATGGATACCGCCATTGAACATCCTTGCCTCAATGCAGATGGGCAGCGTGGCGGATTGCAGCTTCAGGCTTTCTACGCCGTCACAGCGCAGTAAGCCTATCGGTGTGGTCCTTGCTCGTATTGATAAAGATCAGCAAAGAATACTCGAATAACAATGACGAGTGCGCTCAAACCGCGGATGAGACAAGGGCAAAGGACAAAGCTCGCCGTCGATTGCCTTCGACGCCGGCGATGATCTGAGACAATGTTTCAGGGTGTCTTTCGCGGACAGAGCGAGCCCGCCACCTGAGCATCGCCTGCATTCTTTCAGCTCCGACACGCGGGGAGCGGAAATTTTGGCGCAGGTACAGACAGGCTTGCTGAATTTCCACCTCCGAAACACAACCGGCGGCGGCGCCCACAAGCCAAATACGTCAGGGTAACATGCAGATCACTATCCCGCGCAGGCCAGAGCGGTGTCGCGTTCGGTACCCCCACCTACATCCTGCAGGTCGAACGGGGAGGTCTGATAGATCTCATCGATCCAGTTTCCAAAGAGCAGATGAGCGTGACTTCGCCAACGGTTCACTGGCGCCTTTGCCGGATCGTTATCTGGAAAATAGCGCGCGGGCAGACTGCCGCCGCCGTCACGATGGTACTCCTGCGCCAGTGTGTCGGAATCATATTCTAGATGATTGAACATATGGAGCGTCCGATGTTTCGGATCACTGACAAGGCAGACCCCTGTATCATCGCTTGTGGCCAGGATCTGCAGATCATGCACTGCCTTCAGGTCTGATGAACGGACCTCGGTCCAGCGCGATACGGGCACGTCGAACACATCCGAAAAGCCGCGCATGAACGGCGACGTCGGGGCAAGATTACGGTGTGTAAACACGCCGAAGGCTTTGCGCGGGAGCTCGCGCTTGGGGACACCATGAAAGTGGAAGAGTGCGGCCTGTGCCCCCCAGCAGATGGTCAGACAGCGATGCACATGAGTTTGTGTCCAGTCAAAAATGCGCCCGAGTTCAGGCCAGTAGCGGACTTCTTCAAAAGGCAGACGTTCGACCGGGGCTCCGGTGATGATAAAGCCGTCAAATCGTTCGTCGGCGACCTCAATCCAGGGGCGATAGAACGCCGCGATATGGCTTGCCGAGGTATTGCGTGCAACGTGGTCGGTGATACGAACCAGTGTCAGTTCGATCTGAAGTGGAGTTGCGCCCAGAAGGCGGGCGAGTTGGGTTTCCGTGCGCACCTTGTCAGGCATGAGGTTCAGGAGGCCAATGCGCAGGGGGCGGATATCCTGGCGCACGGCATCTACCTTGCGCATCACCGCGACCCCTTCGGCCTCAAGCGTGCGACGAGCAGGAAGATCGTCTGGAATTGTAATCGGCACGTTGCGTCACCCTCTTTTCAAGATCGACGCGACGTGGCTGGGTCCGTTTCGTTGCCGCCTCGGCCACATCCCCCTAAAAGGGTACCACCTTGCCCGGATCGGCAGGTTGGCGTTGGGCGTCGACCCAACTCATGATGCTTCGTCGGATATTAAGTTGCGGGACAGGCTTTTGCAATGCCGCGCGGCCCCATGTGGGGCTTATGTCGCGGTCTGAGGGACCCACCAAGCTGGCGTGCGATGTGCTGCCGAGGCGAGGTTTGCAGGAACAACATGGCAGCGCCCGCCACGGCCGTCACGACTTCCGGTATGATCCCTTGAACCTGGCTACCCATTATGCTGCCAGTCTGGCGACCAGCCTGCGCAGAAAGCCGGTGCAGCCTTCAAGCTCGCTCAGTTCCACAAACTCGTCAGCCTTGTGGGCCTGGTCGATCGAGCCCGGACCACAGATCACAGCATGGATTCCAGCCTGCTGAAAATGCCCTGCCTCGGTGCC
>JAGWRJ010000024.1 GCA_028869725.1 Alphaproteobacteria bacterium
AGATGGGCGCCACGGCGCACTGCCTGCAGCCCCTTTGCCGGACGCATGATCGAAGATGGCAGGGTATAGCGCTCTGTGATGCGCGCTTCAGAAGCAAGATAGACAAAGGCTGCAAGCGTCGCGAATAACGCCACTATGGCGCCGCCCGCCCATAGGATTTTCTGCGTACGCTCTGACATTAGTCCATCATCGACCAAAACGCGCAGACTAAGGGTGCGCGCACCATACGGCAATCGCTTCCGGCGTCCGGATGACGCGCACCGCAGGAGAGGTCCAGCGTCGGCGTTCGTGGCACGTATGCAAGAGCGCATCACGATGGCGACGCGTAGCCCTGTTTTGCCTGTACGGGCTCCTCGCATCGCACCCTTTGCATCCTGCGAAAATCCACTCCCACGGGACGCATCAGCACGCAACGTACCGACACCGCCCCTGCTCGCTCCGGGACAGTTCGGATCAGGGCTCTGCCACAGGATACGCCGCTGCTGCGGGCAGGCAGGGCTCGTGCAGCAGCAGGAAATGTCACCTCCGGAAGCGACCCCACCTACCGGGGATAGGCCCCATCGGGGGCCACCGGGGCCGGACGGGATATCCTCTACCCTGCCTGAGGCCAGATCTATCCAATTGTTAATGCTTTGGCCGGCAAGCGCGACATCAGGCCCGTTCCGCCAGCAGGACAGGCTGACTATGGTCGGGATCATGACACACGAGGAACGTCGATCGGCGCTGTCCCTGGCGGCCGTATTTTCTGTACGCCTTCTGGGACTTTTTATGATCTATCCGGTTTTTGCGGGCTATGCGGGGCATCTGCAGGACGCATCCCCCGCCCTGACCGGCCTGGCTCTGGGAATATACGGTCTGACCCAGGGCCTGCTGCAGATCCCCTTCGGGCTGCTCTCCGACCGGATTGGCCGCAAGACAATGATCGTGACCGGCCTTCTGATCTTCGCGGCCGGCAGCGCCGTAGCGGCAACATCGACATCGGTGGTTGGCGTCGTGATCGGACGCGCACTTCAGGGTGGAGGGGCCGTCGGTTCGGTGGTCCTGGCGCTCGTCGCGGACCTGACGCGGGAAGAACATCGTACCAGCGCCATGGCCATGGTCGGGATCACGATCGGCATGTCGTTCGTAGTTGCCCTGGTCGCAGGGCCACTCGTTGCCGGCCTGATCGGCGTTGCCGGCATATTCTGGCTGATGGTGGGCCTGGCCGTAGTTGGCATCCTCATCACATTATTTGTCGTTCCGCATCCGCCGACGCTACGGCTTCATCGCGATGCCGAGGCGGTACCCTCCATGCTCGGCCGCGTTCTGGTCAACACGGAGTTGCTGCGCCTGGACTATGGCATCTTCGCGCTGCATGCGATGTTGACCGCAAGCTTTCTGGTCATGCCCCAGCTGCTGAGCCATGGCCTTGGTGTCACTAGCGATGAGCAATGGTACGTCTATCTGCCGGTGTTGCTGCTCAGCGTGGCAGTCATGGTGCCTTCCATCATCGTTGCCGAGAAGTACAGACGCATGAAAGCGGTGTTTGTTGCGGCGGTGATAACACTCGCAGCAAGCCAGATGCTGCTACTGGCTGCAGCCAACAACACGGCGCTGTTGATCCTTGCACTTATCTTTTTCTTTGCCGGCTTCAATGTGATGGAGGCGAGTCTGCCGTCGCTGGTCACCAAGACCGCACCACCCGACGCCAAGGGGACTGCAACTGGGGTTTATTCAAGTTCTCAGTTTCTCGGCATTTTCGTGGGCGGCGCCCTGGGAGGTTGGATCCACCAGGCCAGCGGCGATGTCGGCGTCTTCGCTTTGACCTCCCTCCTTGCCGGGCTCTGGCTTGTCCTCGCCATCACGATGAAGCAGCCGAGCTATCTGACCACCCGGCTCATCCGCCTGCCGCATGCTGCCGATGCCGACGTCCTGGCGCGCAAGCTGCGCAGCGTCCGAGGCGTCGCGGAGGCGGTCGTCGTGGTTGAGGACGGACTTGCCTATCTCAAGGTCGACTCCAAGGTCTTTGACGCCGACGCGGCCGAGATGCTTGCTGGAGCGGCCTAGGCAAGCGATCACGAATTCTTAACCACGTCCGGACATTGACGCCTGGCCAACCGGCCAGGAATTTGGCGCAGTTTACAAGGCTCTAGCGGCCGATCCGCACCTCTACAATCCCTGGGCGAAACTTGTGACATTCATTATGCCAGTTTCCGGAAACTATCGGCCCGGTTATAAAGGTTCCAGCCTTTCGCCCGCAGGCGGATTTGGAGGTTTGCGGGCATGGGGCGGCGCAGGTGTTGCTTTGACCTTTGGCGAGGCCACGGCGCGAACATAAGCGACGACGCCAAGCATGGGACGGAGTAACGATGCCCAAATCAAGGTCCGCAGCTCAACGCGCCGACGGGCGACGACGGCGCAGCGAACTCAGTCGCCAGCAGATCGTGCGCGCCCTGCTCGAACTGATTGCCGCCGGTGAGGTCTATCCGAGCGCGGAAGCGGTCGCGGCCAACGCCGGGGTGGGCTTGCGCACTGTCTTCCGTCATTTCGAGAATATGGAAACCCTCTACCGGCAGATCTATCAGGCGATCACGTCCGAAGTCCTGCCTGTTGCCCAGGAGCCATTTGAAAGCAGTGACTGGCGCCAGTGCGTCCGGGAGATCATCGATCGCCGAGTGCGCATCTTTGAACGTATCATGCCGTTCAAGGCCGCCGCGGATGTTCATCGACATCAGTCCGTGTATCTGGCCGAACAGGGCGAGGTGGTGACCCGGCTGCAACGCGGAGCGCTCAGTCAGATACTCCCACGAGAAGTCAAATCCGACGAATCGCTGTTCAACGCACTTGAGCTCCTGCTGAGCTTCGAAAGCTGGCGACGCCTGCGCAAGGACCAGCATCTGTCGGTGCAGAAGGCCCGCGCAGTGATAGAGCGCACGATCAGCGCTCTGATTGGCCCGCGCACGCACGCCCGTTCCGGGTCCGGGAGTGAAACCTAGGAGTACCATCATGGCAGGTCAGGACCGGCTCACGCTTTTGGGCTCTCCGGGTTCACCCTATACCCGCAAGATGCTGGCACTTCTGCGCTACCGGCGCATTCCCTACCGCTACGTGATTGGTTCGCATCGCAGCGAACTCGGACTTCCCAAACCCAAGGTTGCCCTGCTGCCAACGTTCTACTTTCCGAACGCCGAAGGCACACTGGAAGCTGTCGTCGATTCAACACCGATCCTGCGCCGCCTTGAGCGGGACGTCAGCGGCCGTCAGGCAGTGCCAGGTGATCCGGCGCTCGCATTCATCGATTATCTCATCGAAGACTTTGCCGATGAATGGCTGACCAAGGCCATGTTTCATTATCGGTGGCATTTTGCCGACGACGCGCGCAAAGCCGAAGACCAGCTGCCGCGCTGGAGCGTTCATCCTCAAACTGACGCACAGCTTGAACCTGTGCAGCGCATGATCGGCGAACGCCAGATTTCCCGGCTCTATGTTGTTGGATCCAATGCCACCACGGCTTCGGTCATTGAGGCGAGCTATCGACGCATTCTCGGAGCACTCAAGGAGCACCTCTCCACGCATGCGTTCGTTCTGGGCACACGTCCCTCCTCCTCAGACTTTGCGCTTTACGGTCAGCTGACGCAGCTCACCCACTTCGACCCCACCCCTCAGGCGATCGCCCTGCGCGAAGCCCCGCGGGTCGTCGCCTGGGTCGATATCGTGGATGATCTCTCCGGTCTTGAGCCATGCGACGAGGACTGGCTTTCAGCGGCACATCTGCCGCAATCCCTGCGACCGCTCCTCGATGAAATCGGCCGGGTCTATGTTCCGGTGATGCGCGCCAATGCCAGGGCACTGGCGGACGGCCTTGACGAGGTGAGATGTGAAGTTGACGGCCGCCTCTGGACGCAGGCGCCGTTTGCCTATCAGGGCCGCTGCCTTGGCTGGCTACGCGAGGAATATGCGCGCCTTGCCCCGCATGCCCGCAGTACCGTGGACCGCGCTCTGGAAGGCACAGGCTGCGCCGCCCTGTTTGACGGGCTATAGACCTGCAACGCGAACACACGCTCGCGCCAGCAAGCCCGGCTTGCCTCGACACATCCGTTTGATTAGGAAGCATCAGCTTCCATTCAATCCTGCAGCTTCCATGGCCGGTCGACTAAGCGCGCTAACCGCCCTAACCCTGGCTGGGCTTTGCAGTCTGGGCACCCGTGCCTACGCCGAGGGAACCTGGTCGGTGCGGGGGCAAGCCACCTTTGTCTTTCAGTATCATCCTGCGTTTCATGCGGCCTATAGCGGTCCCAACAGCCTCAGCCCGGCAAGCCTGGGCGACGAGACTTTCGATGCGACTGCGTTTCTGGGCGCGCGCCTGTGGCATGGCGGCTCTGTCCACGCAGATCCGGAAATCGACCAGGGATTTGGTCTCAGCAATACGCTGGGCGTGGCCGGATTTCCCAGTGGCGAAGCCTACAAGGTAGGCCAGGCGACACCCTATTTGCGGCTGCAGCGTCTGTTCTTCCGACAGACCTTTACCTTTGGAAGGGCCGATACGCTCGAGGCTCCCGCACCGAGCACTGTGGCCAATCCCCCTGACAAGCTCGTCGTGACTCTGGGAAAATTCGCAGTCACTG
>JAGWRJ010000285.1 GCA_028869725.1 Alphaproteobacteria bacterium
CTATCCGCCGTCAGGCAGGGATTGGTGGCGTGAATGCTCTCACAGTAACTGAGATTGTTCATCTCATTGATACGATCGATGAAGATCACGCCCGGCTCGGCATAGGCATACGTGGCGTGCATGATGCGGTCCCACAGTTCGCGCGCGCGCATCGTCCGGTAGATGCGTCCGTCGAACTCGAGATTCCATGGTGCGTCTGCCTTGACTGCGGCAAGGAAAGCATCACTGACCAGAACCGACAGATTGAACATCGCAAGCCGCCCTGGCTCACGCTTGGCATCGATGAAGTCCTCGATGTCCGGATGGCTGCAGGCGAGGGTGGCCATCATCGCACCTCGGCGCGATCCCGCGCTCATGATGGTGCGGCACATCGCATCCCACACCTCCATGAACGACACCGGACCGGAGGCGTCTGCGCCCACTCCGCGCACCGGTGCGCCTTTCGGTCTTAAGGTCGAGAAATCATAGCCGATCCCCCCACCCTGTTGCATGGTCAGAGCGGCTTCGCGCAGATGGCTGAAAATCGCGCCCATATCATCGTCGATACGACCCATGACGAAACAGTTGAACAGCGTGACCTGGCGACCGGTGCCGGCGCCGGCCAGAATGCGCCCGGCCGGCAGGAAGTGATGGCTGGCAAGGGCCTCGGCAAAACGGTGGGCCCAATGGACGCGCCGTTCGGGCGCCTCGGCACGGGCTGCGGCCCAGGCGACGCGGGCAAGGGTCTGCGCAGGCGTCGCATCGATGGGTGTGCCATCGGCGGCCTTGAACCGGTATTTCATGTCCCAGATGCGGCTTTGCAGATCGCTCATCGTCGGCTCGACACAAACGCGGCGTCCGCTATTAGACCAAAGACAAATTTACCGCGCGTTCCTCTTTGATGATGTTCGCTTTCTGTTCCAAAAACAAGCATCAGCGTGCCAGTTCCCTTTGACCCTCCGCCAGCAGAGCTGCGGTCGCGGTCTCAATCCGCTGCTGCAACAGCTCCATAAACGGCCGCCGCTTCATACCCGGGGCGATCGGATCCAGAAATTCGAGGACCACGGTGCCCTTGCGCTTGATCAGACCCATGGGGCCCGTCCAGAAAAGCCCGGTATTGAGGGCCACGGGCACCAATGGCTGGTGCACCTGCCCGTAGAGCCCCGCAACGCCGGGCTTGTAGTCTGGGGGTGCGCCAGGCGCCTTGCGCGTTCCTTCCGGAAAGATGACGACGGTATCGCCACGTGCGATCAGCGCGCGGACCTCGGCGGCCATCTGGCGCAGGCTCGAGGCGCCACCATCACGGTCGACCGCGACCATTCCGGATTTACGCAGATACCAGCCAAAAAAAGGTATCCGCTCCAGGCTGCGCCGATAGACGAAGTGCGGCTGCCGCAGCGTTGCATAGAGTGCGATGGTATCGAGCATGCTCATGTGCTTGGCCGCGATGAGGGCTCCGGCCTGCGGGCGGATGCCGCGCACGTCGAGCCGCATGCCGGCAATGTAGCGCAGGCCGAAGAGCACAGCCCGGCACCAAAGCGTCCCCACATGTAAGGTGATCCGCCGTGGCAGAAAAAATGCCGGCAGCGCCGCCAGATGAATGATCACCGAGGCCAGAATGAACCAGAGCAAGAAGACGGTCGAACGCAGTAGGGTCAGCATCAGGCAAATTCCGTCAGGGATAGTGTCGCGCCACATGCCAGTGCGGCGGCGCGGGTGTGTCGATCTGTATGAGATTATGGTCGAGCAGCTGACGGGTTTGTTCGTTCAGAACACGCGTCAGTACCAGGCTGGCCAGATATTTGTCGTATTCGGATTGCAGCACGCGGATGGTACGCGGATGCAGCCACCAGTTCCTCAGGTCGATACCCACAGGATCGACCGGGTAGGGATCAAGTTTCATATGTGGCATCACCGCATGAAATTCATTCAGACTGCGCGGCATGTGATAGTTCGCCGTGACTACCAGCAGTTCATGAAATCCGTGATGCCGGCTCCAGGCCGCCGCTTCCACCGCATTGCCGAATGTGCTGGTGGCAGAGCGGCCAAGATCCACACAACAGTCAAAGCGTGGCCCGCCATGAACGAGTGCTTTGACTTCGCTGCGCGTCGTAGTCGCGTTGACACCTGTGATCAGAAGACGCCGGCCGATGCCACGCTCAAGAAGGTCCTCGGCAGTGTCCAGGCGTGAGCCTCCGCCGGTCAGCACCACGATCGCATCCGGATGGCCCGTCAGCTGCGCATGCCGCGGCAACTCCTCGGCGAAGGCGACGAGGCCAGCCACATAGATCAATGTCAGCACCACGCCTGCCGCGGCAAGCCTGCGCCACACGCGGCGTCGACGGCGCCAGTCAGCCACGGTCAGCCTTTCCCGGATTGCGAAGCATTGTCCTCATGCCCATTCGCGCTCTTCACCCCTTCACCGCACGTTGCCGTCAGTAGATGTTACGCAAGGCGGCAAACACGGACAGACGGGCCGTGATCCACGCAATTGCGCCGGCAGCGAACGGTACGACGGCAAGCCAGGCCAGTTGACCGATCCCGAGAGCCAATGGTGGCAGAAACGGCACGGGCTTAAGACCCGCATATTCAAGTCCGCCTGCAGCAGCGAACAGGACTGCGGCAAGGACAGCGCCAACGAGACTGGCACTGAATGCGGCACGCAGATAGTGGCGATCGAAGGCGCTGGCGATAAACCTGCCGTGGGCACCCATTTGATGTAGCAGCTCCACGATATCGTGGTGTGCCTGCAGTCCGGCGCGGGTGGCGAAGGCCGCGGTCGCGGAGGTAGCGATTGCGATCAGGCCCAATACACCATAGGCCGACCACATGATGGTGTCGGCGAGGCGGGACAGGCGCGCAAGCCAATGACGGTGGTCATCGACGTAGCCGTCCGGTGCCACAGCTTTGATGCGCCCGCGCAGTGCGGCAAGGTCTACACGCTCGCCCGGCGCGACGCTGGCATCGATCATCCGGGGAAGAGGCAGGTCAGCGACAAGAGCGCCCTTGCCGAGCCAGGGTTCAACCAGCCGCTGTGTCTCACTCTCACTCAGCTCATGGGCGCTGAATATGCCGGGCGTGGCGCGCAGTACCGACAGTGCCGCGGCGGTTTCGCGCGACAGTGCCGGTTGCGCGGGCCCCTGCATCGGCGGCAATACCTGAACCGTGAGCTTACCCGCCAGACCGCTGCGCCAGTCTTGTGCGGTGCGTTGGGCGATCAGTACCGCACAGAGCGCAAGTGCCGCCAAAAACGCCATGATCGCCATGACCACGTCGAGCGGAGCCGCGCCGGCTTCGCGCGGGAGCACAGATTTCGATTTTGGACCCTGTGCAGGTGTCATGAGCGCATTGTCCTCATATCCACCAGGCGCCCTTCAACGAGGCGCAGCTCGCGGGCGTCACTGGTTTCGATGAGACCGCGATCATGCGTGGCGATGAGCACCGTAGTCCCCAGCCGGTTGAGTTCATAGAACAGCCGTAAAAGACGCTGGCCCATGTCCGGATCGACATTGCCGGTCGGCTCGTCAGCAATCAACAGATCAGGCCGGCCGACCACGGCCCGAGCGATGGCCACGCGCTGCTGTTCGCCACCGGAGAGAGTGGGTGGCTGCGCATGCATCCGCGGACCAAGTCCTACCCAGGTCAGGAGCTCTTCGACATCCTGCCGGTAATCTTCTATATGGCCCCCCGATAGCCGCAGCGGCAAGGCAACATTGTCGAAGGCCGACAGGTGATCGAGCAGGCGGAAGTCCTGGAACACGACCCCGATGCGACGGCGTAATGCCGGAAAGAGGCGCCGCGGCGCAGTGGCAAGATCGGTGCCGAACAGGGTGATCAGACCCCGCGAAGGTGGCTCGGCGAGATACATCAGTTTGAGCAAGGTGGTTTTGCCGGCCCCCGATGGTCCGGTCAGAAAGTTGAAGGAACCGGCTTCGAGCGCGAAGCTGACGTCGCGCAGTATCTCCGGTCCCGGGCCGTAGCGCATGCCCACATTTTCAAATCGAACCATGGGCGGACCATATCCGTCTGTGGGCGCGAGGCAAGGCGGCCCGAAGAGTCCTCAACAGTCTTGCAGGTCGCATGGGGACATGACTTAGTGGACGGACGATGATCCTCACCTGTCCAAACTGCGCGGCCCGCTACACAGTCAAGGATGCGACCTTTCCCCCGGAAGGCCGCAAGGTGCGCTGTACCAAGTGCGGCCATAGCTGGTTTGCGCGCAACCCTGCCGCTTCTGCGCCCGAACCCGTACAGGCGGCGATACCGGCAGACGTACCGGCAAGCGAAGAATCGGTTGCGGCACCTGAGAGCGCGGCTACTGGCGATATCGCAGCGGCAGTCTTTGCCGCGCCTCCTGAACTGACACCGTCTGCCTTCAAGCCACGGCCGGAGAAAGATACCGGGACGGGCAGGGGACGTCGCCTGGCAATCGCGGGAGGCTGGGCACTTCTCGTTCTGTCAGTGCTTGTCCTTGTATGGTCAGCCTATCGCTATCGCGAAGAGGTCGTTGCAAGCTGGCCCCGTGCAGCCTCGCTCTATGCATGGGTTGGTTGGCCGGCGAAGGACAGCGGCATCATCCTTTCGAATGTGCACTACAGCAGGGTGGTCCGTAACAGCCATGCCGTGCTGGTCCTGAGCGGCAGCCTGCGCAATCCGTCCGCGCAGAGCCAGTACGTTCCGCAAGTCCGGGTCTTTCTGCGCGGCGCCGATGGGCGGGTTCTGCAGCGCTATGTCTTTGCCCCGCCGGTGCGCATTCTGCAGGGGGGTGAAACGGAAAACTTTCATATCGATCTGCGCGCTCCGCCTGCCGCAGCACGTCACCTGACGCTCGAACTGGCGGAGGCCACGGACGGATCATGAGCGTCAGCCGGCGCGTGCTGTTTTCGGCCGCGTGCATTGCCGCACGTGTAGAAGAGCTCGCAGCCCAACTGGCTGACCTGTCCGATCCGCCTGAGCGGCTAGTGCCTGTGCTGACCGGGGCCTTCGTCTTTGCCGCAGATCTTGCGCGGGTGCTGGCGCGCAACGGCCTTGATCTGCCCATCGACTGGCTGTGGCTGTCGAGTTACGCAATGGCGCGAAGCCAAGGGAGCGTTGTGGTGCGGGCAGCGCCCGACGGTGAGGTGCGCAACGCGCATCTGCTGCTGATCGACGGCGTGCTCGACAGCGGACGCACGCTCGCAACAGCGATCGAACTTCTGACTGCCCA